>PBOW01000033.1 GCA_002725365.1 Chloroflexota bacterium
CCTGTTTTTGGGTTTCGACGGGACCGCTCGGATAACAGTCGTGAAAAAATTCTACCTATCTCATTGAGTTGCTCCTTTTCCAGCCAGAGAGAGGCGTATTGATCACCAGTGCGAGCGCGTAGTCGGAAGTGGCGCTGCCCAGGTGGCCCCACGGCATCTGCATCAACAGCATCAACTAATCCGAAATCAATCATCAACCTAGCCTAGACCGTTATTCATCAATCGTGCAATCAATCCTTACCCACAATTACTACTCAGAGGGCTAACATATCCGTATGGAATTTCAGGACGGCGACTTCAGATCGATTAGTACACTACGTGGACTGCTGGATAGCAGGGCAATTTCGGCGTCTGAGTTACTACAAGACACATTGGATTTAGTCCAGAAAACAAATCCAGAGCTCAATTCCTTTGTTCTGGTCACCGAAGAACTAGCAAGAGAACAAGCAAACGCGGCCGATGACCGAATGATGAAAAATGGTCCCAGAAGTCCTCTCGACGGTATCCCGCTCGCCATCAAAGATTTGTATGACACCGCTGGCATAACTACAGCAGGTGGAACTTTAGCGTTCGAAAATAGAATTCCTGACAAAAATGCGACTGTTGTTGAAAATTTAGCTGAGGCCGGGATGGTCACAATAGGAAAAACCAACACCCATGAATTAGCGCTAGGCGGAACCACCAACAACCCTCACTATGGCCCCACCAGAAATCCTTGGGACTTGAATAGGGTCCCAGGGGGATCCTCTGGTGGATCCGGGGCAGCTTTGGCTGCTGGACAAGTCCCTGCAGCATTAGGAACCGATACAGGCGGATCTGTCAGGATCCCAGCCTCGTTCTGTGGAGTAACAGGACATAAACCTACGTTTGGACTTGTTAAAACCGATGGAATAATCCCNCTTTCCCGCACACTTGACCATGCTGGCCCTATGGCTCGCTCAGCTCTGGACTGTGCTTTACTTCTCGACGGAATGACTACNCCNGGTTCAGGAACNCTTTTTTCAGAAAACATNCANGAGCCCATTNCNGGTATTCGTCTGGCTGTTATTCCCGCGCTTACTGAAAACTGCGAACCTCACGTAGGNAAATCTTTCGAATATTCACTTTCCATTCTTGAGAAAATNGGCNTNGTTATAACAGAGATTGACCCAATGGGGGGNGCTGACGACTGGAGAACGGCCCTTTATCCAATAATTGTGGCAGAGGGNGCCACCTATATCGAGGAAATATTACGGANTAGTCCCGAACTCGTTGGAGANGCTGTTAGAACTCGAATGTTGAAAGGTCTAGACGCCTCCTTGCACGAATATGTCCGAGCTCTTGAATGGAGAGCTGCAGTGGAGAACTATTTTGATTTCGCACTCATCGATAATGACTTGGATGGGTACATAGTACCAACATCACCTCAGGTCGCTGAGTTAATCGATACGGACCCACACACNGGAATTGANCCGGCAATTAAATTTCGGAACACCAGCATATTTAACAACACNCGACAACCTTCTATTTCCCTACCGAACGGATTNGACGATAACGGTTTACCTACGGGATTGATGATTACTACGGCTAAAGGAACGGATAATTTAACTCTGAGAATAGGCCATAATTTTCAACAAAATACTGATTTTCATCTCCAACGACCATCGGCATGAGTCCTTTACCCTGCCCCCCTCAAATTAACGAACAAGAGCCGCTAAGCCCACGAACATATTTCCGAATCGGCGGNTCAGCTGAATATTTTACTGAGCCAGATAGCTTTGAGTCTTTAACTGAATCCGTTGACTGGGCAACCTCAAATAACCTTCAAATCCAAGTCCTCGGTGCGGGTTCTAACTTATTGGTGGACGACCTAGGTGTAGATGGTCTGACGATTTCTCTNCGTGAACTATCAAATTCAATAGCGGTTAACGGAACCTCAATAACGGTCGGGTCTGGATTTATGTTACCTGCTTTAGCGAAAAAAGCTGCATCGAATAACTTGAGTGGTGTTGAATTTTGTATCGGTATACCGGGTACAGTCGGNGGCGGACTGTGTTCCAACGCCGGCATCAGCTCAGAAGCTAGCCTAGCGTCCGTCGTTTCCGCTGTCTCCGTCTTAGACGGAACACAACTGAAACTTCTGGAGAAAACAGATATTGATTGGAACTATCGTAATACTTCATTAGCCTCGGATAACGNGATAATCGTNGATGCCCACCTTCAGCTCCGTACGGCTACTAGGGAGACAATAGAGCTTGAAATGCGGAAGCTACTCTCTGCCCGTAAAGCCACTCAGCCCACTGCCGAACCGAATGCTGGATCAATCTTCAAAAATCCACNTGGTGACTTCGCTGGTAGATTGATCGATGCCGCAGGAGGTAAAACATTAGAGACTGAAAACGCCCGAGTAAGCCGAATGCACGCTAATTTCATAACTCATAATGGTCGAGCTACCTCAAGCGAAATTTTGTATTTGATGAACGAAAGCCAAAATCTCGTCAGGAATAGCTTTGGAATTATCCTAGAGCCAGAAATAAAATGGTGGGGTGCTGGTAACCCACCTGAAATTTTCGCAGTGAATTCAGCTTGAGATGACTACCATATTGTTTCTGTGAATCAGTTCATGCCCGTACTCATAGCCAAGAATTGAATCTATGTCTTCGCTCTGTACACCACGAATCCGATTAGCATCTTCCAAAGAATAATTAGTTATCCCCACTGCCAACCGAGCACCCGACTCAGCCCTGACTTCGACTACATCACCTCTTTCAAATGTACCGGAGCTTCCCACTAACCCAACTGGCAAAAGCGAAGCCCCTTCAGATAAAGCCTTCCTAGCTCCGTCATCAACGACTACCACTCCCCGGTTAGCGTACTCAGAGAGTAGATATCTGCGTCGGCTCTCGACATTTGTGGTNCTTGAACGGAAATATGTACCGTTTTTAGTNGNAGTCACTGCCGAGACGAGGGAACCAGGAGACCTNCCATTTGTAATAAGNACCGACGACCCGCTCTCCATAGCAATTCTTGCGGCATTAACTTTGCTTGCCATGCCGCCTCGACCACGCTCTTTGGCTGATCCGGCAACAGAACGGATATATTCATCCACCTGATCCACTTGACCGATTAACTGAGCTTCTGGGTTCAAAAGTGGATCGGAGTCATAAAGACCGTCAACATCGCTCAGTATCACCAGTAAGTCGGCATCAATTAAATTAGCAACTAGAGCCGATAAATGATCGTTATCGCCAATATTCACATCAGCTATTTCGTCGGTCGCTAGCACNTCGTTCTCGTTCACGACCGGTACAGATCCAGCCTCTAAAAGATTCAGTATCGTATTTCTAGCATGCAAGTAGCTTAGTCTGTCCTGAACATCGCGACGTGTTATGAGAATTTGAGCAGAAAGGATATCTAGTCCATCAAAGGCTTCAACCCAACGCTTCATCAGAGGAACTTGACCCAAGGCAGCCAGTACCTGTTTCGAGGTGGTGCTGGCGTCGACAGAAGATTGTGTATACATACCACTACCCTCTAATAAACTGCGGCCCTCCGTTATTGCTCCACTGGTGACTAAGACAACCTGCACGCCACCTCGCCTAATTAAGTCAATTTCTCGGGCAATGTTCGCAACAGTATCGGATGATACAGATTCAGTCCCATCAGTAAGTACGTTTGTACCAACTTTGACAACAATNCTACGAATCTCTTGATTATGTTCCATGGGTGTTTAGAGTTTACCTCCTGAAGGATTCTCTCGTCGCTAGATGATCTCGANACTCATCCATACAACCGNCCTCATGAAGTTTAGAATATTCAGTATGTGGTCAAAANCTNTNTCTAGATTAAGAATAAATGCACTTGCTAATCTTCTCATTGATGGCGGAAAACGGTTCGTCCGGGTGCATGGACCGCAACACGCTGCGGCAACNGCCTACTACGGTATCTTTTCGTTATTCCCACTNACNTTTCTNCTTAGTAGTGTCTCCGGCATTTTTTTNGAAGCAAACACTCAAGAAATCGCCATAGAAATTTTGGCCAATCAGCTCCATATAACTGACGAGTCCATATCAGCCGCGATGAAAAGGTTCTTAGAACTTGGACCTCCAATTTTAATAGCCTCAACTCCAGCATTAATATTAACCTCAGGAACAATGACCGCGTCACTACGAAAAGGCCTTGATGAAGCTTTCGGACCAACCCGTAATCGATCGTTCATAAGATCCCGACTTATTGACTACTCACTAATTCCTTTTCTCACTCTCCCACTAGTCGGGGGATTCCTCACAACCACTTTTTGGAACTTTTCGCTAATTAACTACACGCGCCTAGCTATAGCCGATCTGGAAAGTTATCTGCAGACACCGCAGATGGCACTTGCGGTGATACTGTCCTTTTTATTNACATTCATCTCTACTCTGCTCTGGTATCGATTTGTACCTACCCTTAAACCGCCTGTACGAGCTCTCTGGTTCGGGGCTTTAATCGCCGCCGCCGGATTTGAAGCTGTGAAATACGGATTTACTTACTACATCTCGAGGTCGATAACATTTGACCTGTTCTACGGACCTCTGACATCGATTATGGCAACGATGCTATTCATATTCATATCGGCCTATATCTTTATATTTGGTGCCGCCGTTGCCCANCAGATGCTAGTTAGAGCAAATAAACGCGACTACTGATTCTGGAGTGTCGATCTAATCCATAGACTTGCGGCGTCCACCAAAGGCCTTATTGCTATCTGTATGTCCCAATCCAGTTCGGCAAAAGTTTCCATACACTTCTCAATGGAAGCTAGGGCTTCTCTATACCTTGTCTGCTCATGTTCAAAGTCGACAGCCTTAAAACCTTGTAGTTTTCTGGGGCCTTCTCGGCCACCCTCTGAAATATACCAGTCTTTGAAGGCGACA
The DNA here is from genome assembly GCA_002725365.1 of Chloroflexota bacterium. Lineage (GTDB taxonomy): Bacteria > Chloroflexota > Dehalococcoidia > UBA2979 > UBA2979 > UBA2979. The sequence goes on from PBOW01000033.1 coordinate 4,893, forward strand.
CCGCAACCCACCGAAAACATCATCGAGCCCAAGGGAGTAACGATAGGTGGGACTTTCAAAGCTAAAGCCCGAGCGGTGTTCCTTCTTGCCGCCGAATCATATTCGATCATCATGTGACCNCCACTTGGCACTAGTTCTGACAGCGTTCGAATGATATTAAGGTCGATACTGTCTGGGATCTCGACCGTACCGTTAGCAAATCCAATGGAGGAATTAAATGAAGTGATCTCAACCCAATTAAAACCTGGAAATTCCCCTGAGTTCTGTAAACCGATTAAGACTGGTACTTCAGACATCCCGAGGGTCGTGGAATTAAGGAACACTCTGAAGTTGGTTGAACCTACTCTATTTCGCTTACCAATCTCCACAGCGAGAAATACACCGTCGCCAACCGCTCTTCCCTCCAGTATGTATAGAGGATGGTCAGGGAAATCGCTCACGGGATTCCAGATTTGTGTCACCTTAACTCGCTCCTGTCATACGATCTGTTTACATGATACCGTCGCATCACGTTTATTCCCGGGAAACAGCGAGAACATGAAGACACCTCATCCCGAAAGACATATCCAGGCCAACAATAAAAGCGACAGTGTCTCTGAATATATTGCGAGCCTTGCACAGCTTGCGTCAAGNCGAGAACAAGTCAGTACATCCAGCCCCGAAGACAATTTATTCAGGCTTAAACAATTTCTCAAAGCGAAACTGTATCCTGACAAACGGCACACTATTCATGTCGCTGGTTCCAAAGGGAAGGGCTCAACCGTTCATTTCATCGATGGTATTTTNAGGGCCGCNTCGGCCAGTACTTACAGATTCACATCGCCTGATATCCACTCGGTACGTGAACGAATAGCCATCAATGGTCAACCAATCTCACAAAGAAACTTTGCAACTCTTTTCAAGGTGCTCAACTCAGACGCATCAACATCGGATTGGTCATATTTTCAGCTTCTGACAGCTATGGGCTGGCTAGAAGCACGTGAACAAAGTGCTGACTGGCAGATTTTAGAAGTGGGGCTAGGGGGTAGGCTTGATCCGACAAATGCCGTCCATAGCAAAGAAGTGGCCGTGATCACCCCTCTCGATCTGGAACATACTGAAATACTTGGAGNGACTTTCGATGCGATAGCTNACGAGAAACTNGCCATAGTAGATTCGAGTTGTCATCTGATAATCGGCGNACAATCAGAACCAGCCCTCAAAGCAATCAACAAGCATNTTAATGCTGGCNNGACCCCNGTNAGTCACGTCGCNGATGAATGCAGGTTGCAAATCCACGAATACGACCTATCAGGNCANACTATNACCGTACAAACCCCTGAACATCTCTATGCTCGGCTCCATCTTCCNATCATCGCTANGCATCAAGCAGAGAATCTCATGACCGCTATCCGCAGCAGTGAAGTTGCTTGGCGGAAAGTATATGGAAGACAAATCCCTGCTGAAGCCGTTCACAANGGAGTCGTCGATATTCAGCTAGCCGGCCGTGTTGAAGTAATTTCTCGTGATCCCACGATTATCCTAGACGGGCTGCATACACCGCTTGCGGCACTACGATTCAAAGAAACATTGGTTGAATTGGGTATAGATAAGTCAGTAATATGGGTAGTCGGTTTTCTAGAGGGTAAACAAAGTGAGGCGATCATCCGTGAACTCGTCTGCCCTGGTGATGATGTGATCGTTACTACTCCGCCTGGACCACGAGCTCTGGACGTGAATATCGCCTACGAAATCGCTTCTAGGTATTCCGACAAGACCTCGATAGCTCCGTCGGTAAAAAATGCCGTTCAAAGGGCCGTTGGTATNGCGAATAAAGATTCATCAATATTTATAGTGGGTAGCCTGTACACAGTCGCATCTGCACGAGCGCATTTACTTGCTATTCCTGACGACACCGATCAGGGCTTGAGATGAAGATCTGTGTTAGGGAGCNGGCCTAATGACTAATACTGAATTCTGCCCTCCAAACCCAAAGGAGTTATTTAACACCAATTCACTTTTCTGGTCCCGAGCTAAATTAGGCACGTAGTCAAGATCACATTCCTGATCGGGGTTGGAAAGATTAATGGTTGGAGGTACGACTGAATTCGAAATTCCCTTGACCAAGGCAATGGTTTCGATCGCACCGCTTGCAGCAAGCATATGGCCGGTCATCGATTTAGCTGCATACACCGGTATCTTTTTAGCATAGTCGCCGAACACACTATGGATTGCGGCAGTTTCTGCTAAGTCACCGACTGGTGTTGAAGTTGCATGAGCCGAGATGACATCAATATCGTCAGCGGATACTCTAGCGTCCTGTAAAGCCCACTGCATTGCTTGAGCCGCTCCTTCTCCATTTTCAGACGGGGCAACTAAAAAACTAGCATCTGCAGAGCAGCCATATCCACCTATTTCAGCGAGAGGAGTTGCCCCACGCTTCCGTGCGTGAGAAAGGGATTCCAATATCAGTATCCCTGCTCCTTCAGCCGGGACGAACCCATCACGATCGCGATCGAACGGCCGTGATGCTAGCTGGGGATGATCGTTAAATCCTGTTGATAGCGCCTTCATTGCCAGAAAACCGGCTAAGCCTAGATGACTAATACCGGCTTCTACTCCACCAGTGATCATGATGTCAGCAGAACCCCTGCGTATGACATGCGCCGCTTCGCCGATAGCTTGTGTGCCGGCTGCACATGCGGTCACTATGGTGCTGTTATAGCCTCGTAAACCAAACTCGATTGCCAGATTTGCCGCTGCCATATTCCCAAGGCGTTTAGAAATGTAGAAGGGGTCGACACGACTATGACCGCGTTGATGGATCGTTTCCATGCTCTTTTGATCTTCATCAATTGCTCCACCACCGTTACCTAAAATTACACCGAACCCGTACGATTGCTCTTCGCTAAGTTCTTCTGTATCGATACCGGCTTGGTGCAAGGCCTCTGACGAAGCGGCAATTGCCATCTGTGAAAATCGAGCAATTCGTCTGCCCACTTTCTTATCCATGTAATGTGAGTAGTCGAATTCACTTACCTCGCCAGCGATTCGGCACCCGTATCCTGAGGGATCGACCAGAGTCATATTGCCAATACCTGAGCGACCACTAACCAGAGCCTCCCAGAAACCAGGGACGTCNGACCCCAANGGATTAACTGTGCCCATACCAGTCACCACTACTCGATGACTGCCATCTTTTCGAAAGTTTTCCATACGTTAATCATACCCGCAGCACAAATTTAGCACTCTAGAACATTTGGTCAATAATCTAGTTTCAGAAATCTTGCTGCGTTAGCTCCAATGAATTTTTCATACAGCAGATCATCTCGAATTATGGATCTAATTTCNGTAAGCTCCGTATCTTGTGGTCGAAGCGGAAAATCTGAACCCCAAGCAACGTGATCATCACCAACGATCAACGGCACTAAGTTAAATATTTCAGGCGAATATAAGAATTTGCTGGCCGCAGAATCAAATATAAGCCTGTCTTCATCTAAGAATCTTGCAACCTCGGGCATAAACGCAAAGAATGGTAATCCACCACCCCAATGAGCGGCGATTATTCTCAATTTTCCTGCAGTGTCTAGAAGATCATAGACTTGCCTATCTGAAAGCCCACCGTCTTTTCCAGGATAGTCATGTCCCAATTCCTCGCTCACATGTGCAAGCAAAATGCCTGAACTCTCCTCCCAGGCAGATAATTCAAGTCGATCGTTGTTTCGCACCTCACCCGAACCTCGGACTCCTTCTGGGAGATATTCAGCTGGCAGGGGCGCCAAAGAAAGGATTCTGTAAAGATCCCCATCTTTAGATGTTTGGGAGACTTCTGCCAAATACTCGGCATGATCCTCAGCGATTGACTCGTCCTCCCACCAAAACCCAACTGCGACGGACACATCAACGCCAGCGATCTCCATCGAATCNAGAAGATCTCGTTCGGTTGCCATCAAAGCTGTTTTATCGTCGTAGATATCAGCGAACTGGGAATCTATGCGNGCTAATTTCGCTCGATTACGGATAAATTCGGGAGGGAAAATATGAGTGTGTATATCGATGATCATTATTTATACGATACCCCCTCGACGAATTCACTACTTATATCGTAGGATCACTTGGGGCGGCGGTGTACACAGATTGGGTTCACCATCATGATTGAACACGTTTCAAATAGCTCTCCACAAGTGGCTCTGAAATTCGGACGAGACACCGAGTCCCCATCNGGCGTACTTGAATCACTGCTTTTTGTGGCNTCAGAGCCGGTAGATGTTACAACGCTCTCCCAAGCACTAAATCAATCCTCTAAAGAAACAAGAAAAGTATTGTCCATTTTAGCTGATGAGCTTGAGGCCATGGGACGGGGCATTAGGCTGCAGGAAGGACCTGAGGGGATTACCTTGGTTTCGGCCCCTGAATACGCTTCGGCCGTCGAGAATTTCATGGGAATTGCTGGTAACAGAAAACTGTCTCGATCTGCCCTCGAAACTTTATCTATAATTGCCTACCGCCAACCCACAACCCGCGGACAAATTGAGCATATCCGAGGGGTCGGTGCCGATTCTGCAATCGCTACACTTCGTCTGAGAGGTCTCATCGAGCCAGCCGGTAGAGCAAGTGGTCCTGGACGCCCTCTGCTCTTCAGGACTACTCAAAAATTTCTTTCACACTTTGGATTATCTAAGGCTTCAGACATGCCTGCTCTACCGGACCATATAGAGATCCCGATCACCGAGATCGCCGAGCAGCTGGGAATGGACGAGGCAATTATCGCCAGTACCATGAATGCCAATNAGACAGACACAGAAATCGATAGATCTAATCTAGGCGAAGCTGCTGGAGCTGCCTAACCGCCATTAATGACTCACCNCCCGTTGATTTAAACTCAGCTCTAATCCAGGGCCAAATCTGTCGAATCACGGTCCAGCGCATTAACCAAAATTGACATGTTGCCCGGAGCATGCCTATTTTCCATCATGGCCTGATGTGCGTCTCCTATTTGATCGAATTCGTACACGTCTGAAAGTACCGGGTCCACTGCACCAGACGCCACCATGTCATTAAGACCACTGCATTCCTCGGTAGTCGCAAAGTGTGAACCTTGCAGCCGCTTCTGGCGCATCCAAAGGTACCGCAGGTCAACATCGGCGTTATATCCAGTTGTTCCCGCACAGATGACAACCATTCCACCATTGTCTACCAAGAAAACCGACGTCGGGATCGTTCCTTCGCCTGGATGCTCGAAAACAATTTTCGGTGCTTTTCTCTCCCCGAGCACTTCCCAGAACTTCTTTCCAAATGCCCGAGCACCTTGCATCCATTCGCCAAATGCTGCGGCNTCGTCGACATCTGGTAGTCGCCCCCAATGCGTAAACTCNGGATCTCGTCTATTGATAACTCCTTGGGCGCCCAACTGATAGCACATTTCAAATTTACTCTCGTCTGAAACCACAGCTATGGGTATACCACCACGCGCCTTCACAATCTGTAGGGCCATAACGCCAAGTCCACCAGTAGCCCCCCACACCAGAACAGGATCTCCCTCTTCCACCACATTCGGTTCCCATGACAGTAACTGACGGTAGGCTGTAGCTCCGACAAGCATGTATGCACTCGCTGCTGCCCAACTCAGCTGTTTGGGCTTGGGGAAGCACTGATAATGGTCAACCATTGCGAACTGAGCGAATGATCCCCAATTATCTTCATAGCCCCAAATCTTATAAGTTGGAGAAAATGCCGGGTTTTCTCCNGCCAGAATTGCGGGGTCATTTTCATCCCAGCTTCCGCAAGAAAGTACTACTTCGTCTCCCACTTTCACTGAATCCACGTCCTCACCAACAGCCCAAACGATCCCTGAAGCATCTGATCCACCTATATGGAATTCCTCTACTGCCCCTTGCTTCATCCTCGCTCCAATAACATCAACNGGACTACCCAAAGCGGCCCATACNTTGTTGTAATTGACTCCTGCTGCCATGACNCACACTAGNACCTGATTTGCNGCTGGCGTGGGAACATCTATGACTTCCACTTCAAACGCATCTTTAGGCTCGCCAAAGCGGCTGGGACGTATTAGTGACGCATACATCTGTTTTGGNACATNGCCCAACGGAGGAGTTTCTCCCAGTTCATAAAGTTCTTTAACATCAGCCATGATTGCCCCCAGTCAGTTAGTCCACGATAATCGCCTAAGTGAATATAAGGCCTGTTCAGCTATAGCTCTATGGCTATATAAACAGCATCTTGCAGTCTNGTTAACTCCGAAACACCTGATAGCTTTTTCCCTGACTTGGACAAATAAAAAGTATCAACAGCAAGATTGCCAATAGTATCAACTTTTGCAAGATGAATGTTGAGATTCATCGTAGATAAGGCTCGAGTTATCTGGTAGAGAATTGTGGCCCTATCAGTAGTGCTTACCTCAAGAATCGTATACTGATCAGAGCTGTCGTTATCCAACACTACAGATGGTTCCGTACCGGTCAACNTACCTGCTGGGTATGACTTTAAGATTTCGGAAACNCGCTCCTCAATGATCATTTGATTAGCACCGTCAGATATAAAATGNTCNAACAAGTGCCCCCATCTACTGGCCTCCAGCTCATTTCCAAGAGCGTCTGCAACATGCCATACTTGGATAGCCAGACCGTCTAGTCTGGTATACGCCACTCCAGAAAATACGCTCATGTTCGCCCCGGCGAGTGATCCAGCTATATCTCGGATTAGTCCTGTCCGGTCGGGCATTACGACACTGAATCTATCAATACCGTTTATCGAATCGAACCTCAGAGAAGTTTTTGACTGCGAAACCATTGCTTCCNTGCATTGTTCAATATGCAGACCAATTAAGGAACTAGTAGTGCCGAGCAGGTAACCCTCGTCAACTAAATCAAGATGTTCGATAACNGCAGATTGACTGTGTACTTCTTTGAGATCTTCCAATACCTTGTTACGTTTAGATAGGAGAATCGATGATCCACCAGAATCAAAAANTTCTTTAATGCGCAGATATAGTGCCGTGATAAGCTGTGCTCGCCATCTGCTCCAAGTAGTTCCGCCAGTAGCACGAGCATCAGCCACGGTTACAAGGTAGAGGAGATTTAATGTTTCCAGATCTCCAAATAAGGCCGCAATGTCTGCCAATACATTCTCATCGGAAATATCTCTTCTAGTGGCAGTTTCAGGCAGAAGAAGATGATGCCTCACNGCCTTTACTATTCTTGCCTTTGACGAAGGATCAATTCCAAACCGATCACAAATNCCAGCAGCTAATTCGGCTCCATAAGGACTATGAGTGCGACCTCGACCCTTCCCGATGTCATGCAGGAACACTGCCACTAATAGTTCCCAGCCANTACTCAGTTCACCAAAGATTTTTTCAACCTCTTCGCTAAACTGATCTCCCTCGCTGACTAGTTTCTTCGCCTCAAGGACTGCGCGGGCATTATGCACATCGATCGGATGGGTATGGAACGAAACTCTGTGTGGCCGAGCTCGTAACGGTTCCCACTCCGGCAGCTCTTCTAAAAAAGAGTCATCTACGGGTAGNGGNTCAAGTTCACCTCTTTGCATTCGCTCAGTAATACGATCTATCCCTGNCAAGAAAACATTGAGGCGTGATGNGTCGTCGTCTNGTATTCCGACGCTGGGTAGTAATTCGTGAGATGTCCAATAAGNAGCACCTGNGTCTATTTCATGGATCGATTGCCGTAAAACTTTATCGACTGACCTCATCGCCGTGAATANAGANTGCTGCCANCGAACAGGGTCTACGTCGAGCCAATCCCCNACACGCTGTGCNATATCAGGATGCAGTAAATTNACGGTGCGAGACTGCTTCCCATGAATAGCATGGAGTGCATTTCGNGTGGATAGAAGTCTTGAGAGTGCATCACCTAGTANCTCCTCGTTAACNAGCGCGCTATTCACTCCNCTGAGAGAAATCTCCAAGTAATTAAGCCAACGAATCGTACTTAAGCTTCGAAGNCCGCCTCTTCCCGATTTGATATCGATTGCGAGAGTTTGCCAAGGCTGNTTCTCGCATTGTNTNAAATANGAACGGGCTAATTCTGCCCTAATCTCTCCCCCGTAACTCTCGAATATTCTTCTCCGCTCATTCTCAAACTCTTGCCAGATCGATTCTGAGCCCGCGACAAATCTGGCGTCTATTAGAGAAGTAGCAGTCTCAATACTTCCCAAAGTCTCTGTTTGCAGGTCCTTTATTTCACGAACTGAATNGCCGATTTTGAAGTTCATATCCCATAGCGGATATAAAATACCAGATGCTAATTGCTCTTGGCCTTNACCGACAATAATCATCAGATCTATGTCAGAAAATCGAGTTTGTTCACCACGCCCGGTACTTCCATGAGTGAAGACAGCTAACGGATATTGATCCTCTCGACTCCCTGCTTCTGAGACAAGTGACACTAACGCCTGATCTAATGAGCTCGTTAGATTAGAGCTCAATACTAATCCGGCTAACTCGTGAGAAGTGGGTACGGTCCGATCGCGCAGGTCCTCAAAGGCACGGAGTAAATCATTTGATCTAGACATAAGGCTAAGTTTACAGACTTAAAATACACACCGACACTATTTAAATCGCGTCCGGACCACGTTCGCCAGTTCGTATTCTGATCACGTCCTCGACGTCGACAATCAGTACCTTACCGTCACCTATTGCCCCAGTGTGTACCGATGCCTCTATGACGCTAACTGCCTCGGGAACAATGACATCATCGACGAGAATCTCTATCCGAGTTTTTTGGACCATATCCACTTCATATTCTGCACCGCGGTAAATCTCTTGATGCCCTGATTGCCTCCCAAACCCAGCAGCCTCCACTACCGTGAGGCCGCTGATTCCCGCTTCCTGTACTGACTCAAGCACGTCGTCCAATCTATAAGGATTAATATATGCAATTATCAGTTTCATAGCGGGAATCAGCTCTCCTCACCTTAAAAAAATCTATTCCGTCAGCACATATCCCTGCTCGTTATGAAGTCTGAGGTCCAGGCCTTGCTGTTCATCATCCTCATCAGCGCGAAGTCCAATAGTCCTATCGATAATCGTCGCGATCACAAAGGTTAGTACTCCAGTGAATACTATTGCAATAAGCACTGAAATCAGCTGGATGCCAAATTGCTCACCGCCACCGACGCCGCCGACAGCGAGAACACCCACAAGCAGTGAACCAACAACGCCGCCGACCAAGTGGACAGCAACAACGTCGAGTGAATCATCAAAGTTGAAAGTTGACTTTATTTTTAGAGCGTAGAAACAAATAGCTCCGGCAGCCAACCCAATAACCAAAGCACCAAATGGGTCAACGAAGCCCGCTGCTGGTGTTATTGCCACCAGTCCTGCCACAGCTCCAGAGGCGAATCCAAGTGTAGTTGTATGTCCGTTGACTAATTTTTCAACTAGCAGCCAAGCGGTCGCTGCTGTACCAGCAGCCACTTGTGTGGCCATGAATGCATCGGCAGCTGCCTGATCTGCCGCAAGTGCCGATCCTGCATTGAAACCAAACCATCCAAACCACAGAAGTCCAGCACCGAGCATAGTCAACGGTAGAGAATGTGGTCTCATCGCTCTGGACCCATAACCTAGTCTGGGACCGATCATTATCGCCAGTACTAGAGCTGCTACTCCGGCGTTAATGTGCACTACCAGGCCTCCTGCGAAGTCTAGCGCACCCAATTCAGCCATGTATCCGCCACCCCAGACGGCAGTTGTAAGTGGTACATACACCACAATGGACCACACAATTATGAACAAGGTCCATGCACCAAATTTCATCCGTTCAGCAACCGCACCAACTATAAGTGCAGGAGTAATTATTGCGAACATCAGTTGGAACATAAGGAACGCGGAGTTAGGGATGCCTCCGACTATACTTGCACCGTCAGCAATTCCACGAAGACCAAAATAATCAAGATTACCTAGAATTATAGTGTCTGATATCGTCATCGGATCGCCACCGATTAAGTGACCAAATGCGAGCGATCCCCCGACTAATGTCCACACGATTGTGATTACACCCATTGCAATATAATTCTTTAATAACATTGCAAGAATATTCTTGGCTCGCACCATACCCCCGTAGAAAAATGCCAGACCAGGTGTCATCAATAGCACCAAGGCACTACTCGTTAAGATCCACGCGGTAGCTCCACTATCCATTTTCAGTCTCCTTTCAGACTAATTCCGAATACATGATCAAACAGAACAGTACTCACGAATACACCTATAGGATCGGGTTCAATTGTTTCTTGGAGATTACATAAGCGGGAAAAATCAATTAATTCGCTGTAAACGTCTCGCTTCTCTTGACAGCTGTCTACTTGGTAACTGGATTCGATATCAGAAGCTCAGTCACCGGAGTTCTACCGCTCCCTGTGGCGTTAATTGAACGTTTCGCGCTTACTTCTTCGATAGTATAACTACGAAATGCACCCTCATAAATTCCACGTATATAGTCCTGTCCGGAGTTGGAAACCAAGAAATTAACTCCCCTATCGTCGAGTCGATCACATTCCGCGCGAAGATCAAGTTGTTGGACTCGGCCGAACCCTTCAGCTGTGTAACCAGTAAAAGAGGATGTCGAGGATATAGGCTCGAAAGGAGGATCAAAATATACGAAATCCCCGCTGTGACAATCTTTAAGGATTGACCGATAATCTCCGCTATATATTTCGACATTGCCAAGGGCCTTTGACACAGAACGAAGCAAAGATTCATTAAGGATTCGAGGGTTCTTATATTTGCCATGTGGCACATTGAACCGACCCTTTTTGTTGACGCGATACAGCCCATTGAAGCATGTTCGATTCAAGAATATAAACTGAGCAACTCGATCTACAGAAGCAGAATATTCCATATCTCTTTCTTCATAATATCGATCTGATCGACCGCTCTCATCCAAACCTAGGTATGAATCTTCCAATATTCTTAATCGGTCACACAGTAAATCAGATTGATCTCTAACAACTGAGAAAGTCTCCATCAGGGCTGAGTTTAAATCGTTCAAAACTATTTTTTTAGGTGGATTCTCTCGGTTTAAAATGCCGAATGTAATTGCCGCCGCTCCACACATCGGCTCATAGAAAGAGTCTATGTGCTCTGGTACCCGCATTATTATTTCTTGCAGCAACTGCCGCTTACCACCTGCCCATTTGAGAAACGGTTGTAAATCGTTCTGTGGCATTACGGTCTCAGGGAACTAAGTGGTGAAACACCTACCATCGTTGACGCCTCCAAGATTTGCTTCCAAGTCTCATCGTCGATTGGTATGCCTTGCGACAATCTCTCAGCCATTTGAATCCGTTCAGGCTCACCTGCAACTAACACTTCAGTGAAGCCCTCAGCAAATGGTGGTTCTTTGACATAATTCAAAAGATCCCTAGATCTCTCAGACCACTCGGAGGAACTCATGAAGTTAGCAATGTTAATTGCGATCATCCATGTTCCGTTTGTTCCACGGACCGATTCTTGAGCTGAACCAGAACCGGACAATATACCGCCAAGTAGTTCCATTGCTATGTTCAGACCGAAACCCTTATAGCCACTCAAAATACCTCCGAATGGAAGCAATGCCCCTCTTGCTTCGACTGAGCCAGTTCCATAAAGATCATTTGGATCCTCTGTCGCCCGACCTTCTCCATCGATCAAAACATCGAATGGCACTTTAGCACCTTTGTTAACAGCTACCTTCATTTTGCCTTCGGCTAAAACTGACGTGGCCATATCTAGCACGAAAGGAGTTTCAGGATTATCAGTAGGAAAGGCGAACATAATAGGATTGGTCCCAGTTTTTCTTTGTCCGCCTCCATACGCAGCCACTAGCTGACCGCCAGGATTATTCACCCCAGCCATACCGATACATCCAGACCTGCTTGCCATTTCTCCGTAATGTCCGAGGCGTCCGATGTGACCATTTCCGCGTATGGTAACCATCCCAATCCCAGTTGCTTTTGCTTTTTCAACTGCCAAGTTCATGGCATGGTGAGCGGCTACCTGCCCAAGATTCATTCCTCCGTCAGCAACTGCTGTGGAAGGTGTTTCCTGAATGATTTCGAATTGTCCACCGACTATCGAACGCTTCTCAAGAATGCCCGTTATATATCCAAGAGTCCGTATTACCCCATGAGAATCGTGGCCACGCAGATTTGCGCCTACCAAGTGATCGGCAATAATCTCAGCTTCGCTGTTGGGACTCCCTCCAGCTGAGAAAATTTTCATTATGTAGTCTTTAAGCACTAGAGCATCAATTGAAATCATAGCTCCCCCTCTCATCATATATTTACTATCACAACACCATTACGGACTAATAGAAGGCGCTACCACCTGGCATAGTAGGTTCAGCACCTGTTGCTTCGCGAGTTTCATTAAGATCATCCGCAGCCCTCGACCTCATAAAACCTGAGTCTGTGCCAAGAGTAACCATCTGAAATCCGGCGGTGAGCCACTTTTTGGTGAATTCGGCACTACCGGTATGTATACCTGGAGTCACACCATGCTTGCGGCATGCATCATAGATTTCCATCACCTTTGCCTCGTGATTGGGATCATGATTGTCCCCAGTAGGCTCCATCCCAAGAGCATAGGCTAGATCAGAGGGACCCACATAGGCTGCATCAACCCCAGGTGTACTTAATATTTCATCGAGTTTTTCCAAGGCCTCGGCGGTCTCAATCATACACACGACAGCAATCTGATCGTTGGCACCCTTCTGATAATCAGCCCCACCATATATAGCAGCCCTAGTAGGACCAGAAGACCGCCCTCCCTCAGGCGGATACTTACTCGCCCAAACCGCTCGCTCGGCCTCTTCGCGATTATTAACTAACGGCACCACAACACCGTATGCACCGGCATCTAGCGCTTTCATAATGGTTGCGGGATCATTCCACGGAACCCTAACAAAAGGAGTGGTGGCAGTTGTCGAAATCGCCCGGAACATTTCGATTGAGTCCGCGTAATCTATTGCCCCATGCTGCATATCCACACATAGCCAGTCGAATCCCACATGTGCCATGACCTCCGCACTGTGGCCATCAGGGATGCTCAGCCATGCTCCAACTGTAGACTTACCACTTTTCCACGCTTCCAGTGTCTTGTTTACCCGCACTAATAACCTCCCTTATTTTTATAAAACTAATTTAACCGCTGAATCTCTAATTAGAAATTGCCCGGAATGTGTCCGGATCGACAATCTCCCGAGGTATCAGACCTCCGAACCAATATGCAGCATATTCGATCTAGCACCACCATGTGAATCAGTTGGAAACAGCGGCATGTTACACTCCCGTATGGTTAAATCAGTTATGGAGATTGGAGTCATCAAATGCCTCAGACCCTCAGCGTAATCAAGGCAGATATCGGCGGATTCGTAGGACATTCGTCGATGCACCCTGAAGTCCTAGACTATGGCAGAGAACAAGTTGCTCAGGCAGTCCAGGATGGCTTACTAATTGATGGACAGGCCCAAGCCTGTGGGGATGATATGTTCTTGATCCTCTCCCATGACCGAGGCGAAGACGATGAGACTCTGCATAAATTTGCGTGGGACACCTTCCAAGGAGGAACAGAAGTAGCAAGGAAGCTGCATCTCTATGGCGCTGGCCAAGACCTTTTAGTGGATGCATTCAGTGGCAACATCCGAGGGGCTGGTCCGGGATCGGCGGAACTAGAGCTTGTGGAACGACCCTCAGAACCGATCATTGTGTTCATGGGTGACAAAACGTCTGCGGGTGCATTCAACTTACCTTTCTATAAGATGTTTGCCGATCCATTTAATACAGCAGGGCTGGTGATCGCGGAGAGCCTACACGATGGCTTCGCTTTCGAAGTGCATGACATAGCAAACAATAAAAAGGCCGTCTTTCAATCTCCAGATGAAATATATGACTTGCTTGTATTTATCGGGTCACCCGCACACTACGCTGTGAAACGAGTGGTTACTCGGTCCACAGGAGAAGTAGCGGCTGTTTCATCAACCGACAAACTTTCACTAATCGCCGGAAGATATGTGGGTAAGGACGACCCTACTGCCATAGTCAGGTGCCAAGGCAATTTCCCCGCTGTTGGTGAGGTGCTCGAGCCATTCTCCACACCATATATTGTTGAGGGCTTCATGCGCGGTTCGCACTATGGACCTTGGATGCCAGTTTCTCTCCGTGATGCCAATCCGTCCCGATTTGATGGTCCTCCACGAGTAGTCGCTTTGGGCTTTCAACTGGCTGAAGGAAAGTTCATAGGCCCAAGGGATATGTTCGACGACCCATCGTTCGATAATTCCAGGAAAGAAGCAAATACGATTTCGGATATTCTAAGAAAGCATGGTCCGTTTGAACCGCACAGGTTACCGCTCGACGAAATGGAATATACGACAATGCCAGTGGTTGCCGAGAAAATGGCGTCTCGGTGGACCGCCCTTTAGTAGCTGGATCTTCAGTCGATAAACATGCTTTTACGAGAAGTTGTTATCGCTACAGGTAATCAAGGTAAATTGAACGAATACCGTAAAATATTGCATGGCCCAGAACTAAGAGTGCTGGGTCTCGAAGATGTCCCCGTAGCAATGTCAGAGGTCATTGAAACGGGCAGATCGTACGTAAACAACGCGATAGCAAAAGCGGTCGCGATTGCTAAGACTACGGGAATTCCTGCAATAGGAGATGACAGTGGCCTCGAAATAGATGCCCTAAATGGAGCACCAGGACCGGTCTCAGCAAGATACGGAATAAACCTCAGGCAAAAAAATGTTAGATCTGAGCGAGACCGTAACGAACTCATTCTAGATCTAATGAAATCAATTCCTCTACCAAAAAGGACAGCAAGGTTCCGAGCGTGTGTTGCTCTGGCTATGCCTGGAAACATTATTATCACAAGAGAGGGTGTATGTGAAGGTTTCATCGCTGAGAGTCCTCGTGGCGATGACGGATTTGGTTATGATCCGATATTCTTAATCCCTGACGGGAGATCCATGGCACAAATTGGTGACCTCAAAAATACTATTTCACATCGAGGGAAGGCCATAGCAGCCCTACTGACTGCAATTAGTTCCGGGAAGCAGACCATTGATGCATAATCAACTGGACAAGATGTTCGAGAACAATAGAAAAGATGGCAAAACTGTTGTCATCCCTTTCTTACCCGCTTCTTGGCCGGAGAGCGATTCCACGATAGATATAGTGAATGCTGCGGTCAAAGGAGGCGCATCAGCAATAGAAATAGGATGGCCGTTTAGCGATCCGATGGGTGACGGACCTGTAAACCAACGAGCATATGACACAGCAATACAGAACGGATGCACAGGCGAGGTAGTAATTGATCTCGCTAGCCAGATTAGGACGACTCATCCCGATCTGCCCATAATAATTATGGGATACTTCAATCCTCTTCTGGCATATGGGCCCGAACGATGGGCTAAAGATGCAGAGTCAGCAGGCGTAAATGGCCTTATTTGTGTAGATCTCCCGCCCCAGGAGGCTCTGGAAATTACGCCAATCCTGACTAAAAATTCTATTCATACTATATTCCTACTCGCTCCTACTTCAACTGATGACCGAATCGAGCTTGTCTCTGAATATGGCAGCGGGATGATCTACTGCGTCTCGGTAGTCGGAATAACGGGTGCGAGGAAAACACTGTCAGGCGAGCTCCCCACTTTTATCGAACGAGTGAGAACCAAAACAGATATTCCCCTTGCGATTGGATTCGGAATATCCGAACATTCTCATGTTGTGGAGGTCAATGAAATTGCCGATGCCGCTGTTGTCGGAAGCGCATTCATTCAGGCGATAGCACAAGCTGATAGGCAAACAATACAAACCGCGACTGAGGGCTTCATAGCTACCCTTACTTCTGGACGTGAATCATGAAAGTCAGAGGTGTGAGAGGAGCTACCACTAGTGATTCGAATTCTCGCGAGGATATCTTACTTGCCGCCCGTGACCTAATAACTGGCATAATCGAGGCTAACGAAATCGTGGTTGATGACGTGGCATCAATACTTTTCTCTACCACAGCTGATCTAAATGCAGAATTTCCAGCTGTTGCAGCGAGAAATCTAGGTTTCACGAACACAGCTCTAGAATGCCTAGTCGAAATGAACGTACCAGGATCCCTTGCTAGATGCATTCGAGTACTAATGCATGTAAATTCTGACAAACAACAAAAAGAAATACGACATATCTACCTTAAAAATGCGAAATCACTCCGTGCGGACTTGATCGATGACGATTCAGAGTGATCACGATGACGGGCGTGAGTTTCATAAATCAGGTGTACAACGAAGTGATCTAGAACTCAATCTACTCGAGTACCAAGGCCCGATCCAAGCTCTGCTTGAAATGGTGGAGCAACATGAAATGGATATAAACACAATTGCGTTGGCCACAGTAGCCTCGCAGTTTGCAATGTATGTCAGAGAAGCAAAAGTTGCTGGAACTATACCCATTGAACAAGTGGCCCAATATGTTTCAGTAGCCTCGCGTTTGCTACTTTTGAAGTCGCGCACGTTAATCCCAAACGAAATCGAGGATGCACCTGAACCAGAAGATGCTGACATAGATGCATTGATTGAGGCCCTTAAGGAATACAGGAAATTTTCCAATGCCACTGATCAACTAAGCCAGAGAGAAGGGGCCCAAACGTATCCTAGGACTGCGCCACCTACACGAATAAATCTACCTGAAATGTCGAATGGGTTGGATGGAATAACACTCCAGTCTCTAGTTGAAATCATAGGGGAAGTACTGGAACGACTGCCTGATGATGAATCAATAGAAATTGAGCGGGAGCCGATCGTTCTTGAAGACCGAATAAATAGGATACGGACGCTTCTCAACGAAATCGTAGAAAAACAAATCCTGTTCCGTTCTGTGATTGAGCATGCAACCTCTCGAGCAGAAGTAATAGTTGATTTCCTGGCCGTATTAGAACTCATCAAATCACAAGAAATAACAGCTGAGCAAACAGAACAATTTGGTGAAATATATTTAATCGGGATCGGCGCAAGTTAATAATTGGAAGTGGATCAAAGACTAAACGATGTTAGGATCGTACACTCACCAATCAGTTGAATAGGCAGCTAGGAGAACAGAGTGCTCTTGGTTCGTGATGAGTTACGACGGTCCACCAGTCCAGGTAAACATGCCTTATCTATTGGGGTATTTGACGGCGTTCATAAGGGACATCAAGCATTACTTTCTCGCATGCTATCTGAGGCGGAGTCACGAGGTATATCTGGCGGAGTTATCACCTTCCACCCTCATCCTGTGACCGTTATTCGACCGGAAATACAATTTTCTTACCTGACCTCACTCGAAAAACGGGTTGAGCTCATCCGACAGGCAGGTGCTGACTTTGTCTCCGTGCTTTCTTTCAGTTCGGAATTGCAACAAGTTTCGGCTAAAGACTTCTGTGAAATGCTCGTTCAAGAGGCCGGTCTCGAAGTGCTAGTTGTAGGGGATGATTTCCGAACAGGAAGAAACGGTGAAGGAGATATAGAAGAATTGAAAAAACTTGGAGAACAATTAGGCTTTGAGGTAATTCATCTGGAGCTAATCGAAAACGAAGACGTAAAAGTTTCCTCGACAAGAATTCGTGCGGCGCTCGCCGAAGGTGAAATGGAACAAGTACAGTCCCTCCTGGGACATAGTTATAGTCTGAGAGGGCCTATATTACTGGGTGACCAACGAGGACGCACCATAGGCTTCCCCACTATAAACGTCGGGGTCTCAGCGGACAGAACCTTCCCCCCCGATGGGGTTTATGCAACGATGACAAAGCTTCTTGGTAATAATTTTCCTTCTATCACAAACATAGGATCGAGACCTACTTTTGAAGTAGGAAAAAGTAGGCATGTTGAGACTCATATACTCGACTTCGATCAAGATGTGTACGATGAGGTCGCTACGGTGGAAT
The DNA here is from genome assembly GCA_002725365.1 of Chloroflexota bacterium. Classification (GTDB taxonomy): domain Bacteria; phylum Chloroflexota; class Dehalococcoidia; order UBA2979; family UBA2979; genus UBA2979. Next base: position 22,801 of record PBOW01000033.1, read on the forward strand.
TTTTGTCAAGATTAAGAGACGAACAAAAATTCCAATCGCCTGACGAATTGATCAATCAAATTCAGACGGACGTAGAGAATGTGCGCAAGTACTTCTCCAGCAGGAAGTTCGTTAGTGGAGAGTCCGATGACTAAAAAACGAACTATGGCCTCGGTTGAAGACCAGATGATCGTCCTGATGGATGGGGTTGATCTTGGCTCTGAAACACTGCAGCAAGCTATGACGGATGAGCTAAGAAATCTACTCAATGAAGACCGGCCACTAACCGTTTATTGCGGCTACGATCCAACAGCGACCGATCTGCACCTTGGCCATATTCCGACAATGGTCAAATTGAGACAGTTCCAAGATTTCGGTCACCAAGTAGTGTTCTTGATAGGATCCTTCACTGCCCAAGTCGGTGATCCTACTGGGCGACAATCAACTCGTCCAATGCTCGGAGAATCCGACGTCGAAGAGTTTAGTAAAACCTATATTAACCAGGCATTCATAGTTCTCGATGAAAGTCGCACGAAGGTGCTATATAACCATGAATGGCTCGCCCCTTTGCAATTTGCCGAAGTTATAAAACTAGCTTCTGAATTTTCTGTGGGACACTTTTTGCAACACAGCACGTTTAGAGATCGTATTCAAAAAGGTGACTCCATCCGAATCAGTGAATTCATGTATGCAATTCTCCAAGCATATGATGCGCTACACATGAACACTGATGTCCAGATAGGAGGAACCGATCAAATATTCAATATCGTAGACGTTGGACGAACATTACAAGCTAGTCGCGGGCAGAAGCCTCAAGTGGCACTAACACTGCCTATCCTGGTTGGTACTGATGGAAAAGAAAAAATGTCGAAATCAATTGGAAATACCATCAGCCTGACCGATGAACCGCTGGATATGTTCGGCAAATTGATGAGTCTTCCAGATGAGGCGCTAGATCTCTATGCTCGGTTGGTGACGAATCTCCACCCCACTGAGGTTGATAATTTGTTACTGGATATTAAGAAAGGTAACATCACGCCGATAGAGGCAAAAAAACACGTAGCCAGCTCCGTCGTATCACTCATTCATGGAGCTAACGAAGCATCCGAGGCAAATGAATATTTCGAAGAAACTTTTCAAAATAGAAAAGACCCTATAGCTGAGGCACCACTCTACCTGCTTACTGAAGATGTTCGGCTAGTACACGTCATCATGGATAGTATGAACTTAAGTGGTGGAGAGGTACGCCGGCTTGTGGCCCAGGGTGCTATCAAAATTAATAATGAAACAGCAACAGATATCAATCAACTTCTAGCAGAAGGCGATTTTCTCCGGGTAGGAAAACACAAATTTCTCAACATTGCCGCGAAACTTTGACGACGTCCTGCTATCCAATTGCATGAATTAGATCAAAAAAGTAGAATTTATTAGTGACTAATAACTCTGAACTCCCACAACTAGATCAAGCTGGACTGGATAATGTCGAATCCGCAGATCTGATAACTGTCCAAATTCCTCATATTGGACAGGCATTAATCGTCGATACACGGACGACGAAAGATGGCTCCCCAAAAGTACTCGTCAGACCACTGGTGGGAAGCGCAGTCGAACGGGCACATAAAATGCCCGAGATTAGACCCGAGCTTGGGATTCCAGAAACCGTAGCTTCGTTTCATTGGGAGGGCTCGGTAAATCAGCTGAAACAGTCCGAACTCTGGGAAGCATTGATAGTCCGAACACAAGATAGTCTCGATAAATGGGCAATATGCAGTCTGATGCTTGATTCCTATGAGAAAGAATCTGATTAAATACCAGTGTCGCTCAGCCTCAACGCAATGACGTCTAGTTCACGCAACCGAAGTGCGGTTCGACGAAATCTTGGATCTGTACGACGGAAGCTGTAGACTAAATCGAACTTTCGCCCGTTATACCTTGAGTATTCCCCAATATTCCAGCCAACTGCATCCCAAGTCTCCGTACCTTGAACAAAACTGGCACGAAGGTGAGCACCGTTCTGGCCCATCGAGCGAGCACCGGTCATTGTCGCCTCTGAAGTTACAAATACGGGTCGAGGGTTTCCAACTCCATGCGGTTCGAGTAGATCCAAGTACTGGAACATCCGATCGGTCATTTCTTCAAAATTGATATCCATGTCAATATGGATATGGTCCTGTCTGGAGACAGAAACTTGGGCTGCAGCCGATAAAAGCAAAGATTGTAGCTCCGCGACATTACTCAGTTCAGCAGAAAAGCCGGCCGCCGCTCTATGACCGCCAAATTTTATGAGATGAGAAGAAACTTTGTTCAGCAATTCAACTAGATCGAAATCCCCCACTGACCGACATGAGGCACGTGCTTCCTCGCCGGACATATCTATGACAATTGCGGGACGCCCATACTGTTCTACCAGTCTTGACGCGCAGATACCTGCTATACCTGCATGTATTTCATCTGAAGCAATGATTAGAAGTGGCGGCAATTCCTCACCATACATAGCGGTAAGATATCTCCTCGAGAATTCCACGGCCGCCTCGGTTGCTGAGCGACGATCGTCATTCAATCTCTCGAGAGATTTAGCGAGCGCGTCCGCACGAACAGGATCATCACAATCCAAAAGATCAAAAGATAGGCTG
>PBOW01000034.1 GCA_002725365.1 Chloroflexota bacterium
AGCAAAATAAACAAACTGCTCCACGTGACAACCTCAGAGGCAAGCCAATCCGATCTCACACCAGTCGCTACCATACCCGAGCCGGCAAGCACCGCGGCTAGAAACGATCCTCGAACGTAATACGAACGTCCATAAGCCAGGATTTGATATCTCGTGAGGATAGCGAACAACTGAAACGTTCTGTTCCTCAAAGCATCCGTCATTATCTGTCGGCCTCTTTCCCCGCAGGCAACTCTTTCGTAGGCTCACTAAAAACCTCTGGCAGCAAAGACTGAGACCCCCCTCGCGCGGGGGCGTTTATAAGAATATTTCTGACGGCCTCGCCTAAATCTTCCGTCTCCAAGCTGACACCACACAGGATGACGCCGCTTTCCTCCGCTGCCTGCAAAATTATCCGAAGCATTTCTGTGAGGAACATCGCCTCGTCAAATCTAACCACGTACCGGTCACCATCAAAGCGGAACGACAAAATGCCATCTGCAACAGGACCCTCCAAAGCAGATTCAAAATGACCATGCATGCCATCTATTTCTACAACAAGGACATTCCTGCCCGCAAATCTCCTGACTAGCGACATAGGTCCGTCATACACAACCTGACTTTCTGCGAACACTACGAGATCCTGCGCCAATCTCTCAATTACTCCCATTTCTCTACTGGTAATGAGAATCGCACTCCCAGCATCAGCATTAGACTTAAGGAAATCTTTGACTCTGCCTTCCGCAAATACATCCATTTCTTTGAGTGGTTCGTCCAACAGTAAAAGTTCCGGACTATGAATAGTCGCCCCAGCCAACGCAAGAAGCCGACGCTGAGATATATGGAGAGAGCCACATTTCAATCCTAACGTCGCACCGATTCCTAAGCGCTCAGTANCTGACGCAATCTGCGACAAGGCTTCCCCGCGATCCATCCCTGACAGATCAGNCATCAGTTGCAAGTATTCGAGNCCACTCATCCGACCTGGTATATGGATTTCTTCTGGCAAGAATCCAAACCGNNTTTGTGGGCCTTGTTCTGTTTTTGACCCGTCGTCACCTCCACTGAAAATCGTCCCCGNATCCGGGGATTTCAAGCCGAGAACNAGTTCGAATAATGTCTTTACTGTAAGAGGGTCCGAGGCGATCANNCCTTTGATCTCACCGGAACNAACAATGAGATCAACTGATGACANGGCAACTCTTTCGGAGTCGACGACCTTGGTTAATTTCGCAGCCTGGAGTACTGGCGACTCTGCGCCGCTNCGACCCTCGCCATATCCAAACATCCCCGCTACCCTTGCTTATATATTGAATTTTCATCAAGGAACTCCAACAAGCATTCCCTGAAATCACCCCTCGCACTGGCGTAAGCACCATGCCCCGCCNCCTGGAAAATCTGGAGCTTTGAATTTCTAATATTCCTACTGAGTATGACTGATCCTCCAGCTCCCGCAACCGTATCCTTTCCTGCACCAATCACTAATACGGGCATGGCCAACCGCCCGATTTCACCAGTCAGAGGGTGTTCACGCATACCTGCAGTGGCGCGACATTGAGCAACATATGATGGTATCTGTTCGTCAGGAACCGGCCTTTGGCTATTTTCACTAGCGGTAGCGTGNCCAGCAAAGGCCGGCGCAATACTTTTACCGCCGAGTGCAGCCTCCATGCCTACTCGAGCGATTTCCCCGCGCGCGTACCAGTTTTCCGAAGCCGCCACATTTACCTCGCTTGAAGTTGAATCGAGAACTAACGCCGCACATTTGTCTGGATAGTCCAAACCAAACCTTTGCGCCACGACACCGCCCCAAGACACCCCGAAGATAACTGCCTGATCAACATTTAATTCATCCAGAAGTTTAGCCAAGTCGGACGCGTAGTCAGGAAGTGAATATCTATTTGCTTGGCCCGATCTTCCTAAGCCACGATTATCCCATGAGATCGTTCTGAAATGCTGAGCATACCAATCCATATCGTCACGCTCAAAGCGCTCCCCGCTACCACCCAAGCCATGGCAATACACGTAAGCCAATGGCCCTGCTCCACGTTCCTCGTAATGTATCTCTGCTCCGCCAGTATTGAATTTCGGCATCTCTACTCACACCTCATCAGCTATTAATAATTCGGCGGGTAACTTAAACTCGACGGTCTCCTCTGCNACAACCACCGGCCGTATCTTAACAACGCCTCTCTTCTTAAGGTCCTCTATGATAGGGTCAAGCAATTCATCTGGCACGGAAGCCCCGGCTGTGAGCCCTACGACTTCAACGTCTTCGTACCAACTAGCATCGATATCCTCCAAGCCATCTACGAGATATGCCCGAACCCCCATTGTTCTTGCCACCTCTACTAGCCGCACTGAATTGGAGGAATTCTCAGAACCTACCACTATCACCAGGTCCGCGTCCTCTGCAAGCTCCTGAACAGCTAACTGCCTATTCGTCGTCGCATAGCAGATGTCATTCCGTANTTCCGCGTCAGGAAATCGATTCCTGATAGCNTCTATCGTCCCGCGTGTATCCTCCACAGACAAAGTCGTTTGCGTTACTACAAATATTGGCTTGTCCGTAGCCTCCAACTTCGCAACGTCATCCTCGGAATCAACAACCGAAGTTCTCTCCGGAGCCTCGCCTTTAGTACCCTGCACTTCGTCGTGGCCATCATGACCAACCAGAAGAATGTCGAAGTCCTCTCGAGCAGCTTTCTTTGCCTCTAGGTGCACCTTGGTGACAAGCGGGCAGGTGGCNTCTATAACCCGCAACCCCCTACTAACAGCGCGATCGACAATTGCCGGATCGACTCCATGGGCGGAGAAGACGAGACAAGACCCATCAGGGACTTCCGAGATCTGATCTATAAAAACGGCGCCTCTGGCTTGAAAACCCTCGACCACATAGCGATTATGAACAATCTCATGGAATACATAAACTTCTCCGTCAGCCTCTTCGAGCAATTGATCCAAGATATCGATAGCTCTTACAACCCCNGCACAAAAGCCCCGGGGCTCTGCAAGCAATAATGTGTGAGGCACAANCTGATCCTATCTTTTATCGTCTCTCTTTAGGAGTGAGGCGCCAGTCCCCAACCTTTGGGTAACTACGGCACTCCTCACAGCCTCCAAATCTATTTTACCCTCAGACACAACANAGTTATCAATCAATACTACTGGAACTCTATCAAAGAACTCTGACCTCTCAGCAATTTGTTCCTTCACGATACGAATCGGCAATGTCCGGCCTAATGCGATCAAAATCTGCTCCGCAACATCACAAAGGTGGCACGCATCTTTAGTAACTAACATTACTTCGGTCCTGTATTGATCGCTGCCATTTGATGTCATAGCTTGCTCCTTGGCCAAGACCCAAATAGCTGCTGTGGCGGCATAATTGCACTGGATGATTTACGAAGAAACAAAATTGCGAGAGGTACAGACCCGACCAGCACTAACAGCGATACGAGCTGTGGCACCCGGATATCCAACAGAAAGGTCTCGCTCGAATCAACTCGCAGATAAGTTAGCGCAAATCTCATGATTGCATAGGAGTCAAGATACAAAAGAAAAGTGAGTCCTGGCCATTTCCACAGACCTAGCTTCCAGACTGCGAAAAAAAGAAGGACAAGTATTCCAAAGTCGCCCAGCATCTCATAAGTTGTAGCAGGGTGGACTGGGGAATCCACAGAGCCATGATGAAGCACTGCGCACCTCAGTCCTGGGGATTGTGGATGGGTGTACGTCACCCCAACTAACCAGTCGGTCATCCGGCTGCAGTGTTCCCCATTAATGAGGTCACCTANTCGTCCGATACCCATTCCTAGAATCAATCCAAATCCAGCCGCGTCCAAAATCGGTCTGAGGTTAATGCCCTTCATCAAAGCGAACAGAGTTGGTAAGGCAACCCCACCCAAGACCGCACCCCAAATTGAGATTCCACCCTCGGTGATGGCAAACCAGTCCCAAACTGAATCCATGCGTTCAATATTTTCAATTACATACAGGGTCCGGGCCCCGATGATACCCCCAGGAATACCGATCAATGCAAGGTTATATGCCTCGTCCGGATCACAATTAAGTGCAGTAGCGACCCGAACACCNAGCCAGACACCCAATAAAAGACCTACGGACGTGAAAAAACCGTGCCAAGTTATCAATAATCCGAAGATNGTAAAAATGTTTGGATCCCAAGGGATTTCGATCACTAACAAGCTCTCTCTGCCAATCTCCAGTCGGAACTCTCCATTTATCTGGCCCCTGAAAATAGAGACTCGTAAAGAAATCGAACTTCTTCCGCCTCAAGTCCTGCACCTAAAAAGCTGTCCCCGATTCGAACCTCAAAATGCAAATGATTCTGAGTTCCTGGGTTTAGTGCACTTTCTGGCGTTCCGGATTCCCCAACAAATCCAATTAATTGACCACCTTTAACTGCCACACCGACCTCGATGTCAGGCTCGATACCGCTAAGATGCGCGTATCTCGTCACAATCCCTTTCCCATGAGATATCCATATCTGCCTGCCTCTATAAAAATCCAGATCAGTGGCATCACCAGCGCCAGCATGGGCGATTTTTGCTGCAGTGGCTGCAAATTCCTCTCGGCTAGGATCGGTATAGTTTGTATCAGCCCTGATTACCACACCTGAATAAACTGCTAGAACCTCGGTTCCTGACTCCACTGCCGCACAAACATCACCCTCGTAAAAATCNACGCCTTCGTGTATCCCTTTCCGATATGGACGAGGTGCATTGGGCATAACAAATGGGTTGGTCGGAAGACAGACACCTCTGATTGGATACAAAAAGCCCCCAAGCGCCTCAGGCACNAGAAGTGTCGTTGGTTCTGTTGGGGTAGGCAACGGAGTCACAGACTCCGTTGCTACCTGTGTAGCAGTGGGCGTTGCTGTTGCTGCTACTNTCGTCATTACTGCTGTAGCTGATGATGCCCCAGGGGAAGAGTTTATTGGTGATGGGGTAACTTCGCCTTGNGATTCGTTACCGAANCCAAGAAATCCTGAGTCAGAATCACAAGCAATTAAAAACACCAGGAATGCAGGGATTAAAAGCTGCCAGCCACTCCTGACCATTTATNGGAGACCTGCTCTTTCCACAATCGAGCGCCGCGTCAAAAGGCTTGCCTTCTCCAAGGGTGACGACCAGCTCTTATTTACCAAAGTTTTATTTTGGCCAACCCTATGCGCAAAAGCTTTGTTCAGCAACCAGTCTAGCAGGTCAACATTTTTAGGAAGTACCGGTCCATGTAGATAAGTTCCTATACAGGCATTTGAAATAGCACCCTCTGTGGAATCGTATCCATTATTGCCGTAACCTTGAAGAACACGCCCGAAAGGGGCGGCGGCGGCGCCCAAAAAGGTCTGTCCGGAGTGATTCTCGTAACCTACTACGGTGCCAAATCCGCCCAATCGGCTCTCAAGCACCACATCACCGACCATTCTGTATTGCAGGCTTTCGGGAACAACACTCACCGCATCAAAGATTCCAATGCCCTCTAACAGGCGCCCTTCATTATCTCGGAACCAATTACAAAAAAGCTGGAAACCTCCGCATACAGCCAGCATCGCAACCTGTTTTGTCGACCATTCACGTAGTGCTGGGCCCTTGGAACGCAGGTCACTGGCTACAAGACCCTGCTCACGATCTTGACCACCTCCGATTAGAACCAAGTCGGCTTCCTCTGGTAACTGATCCCCGATTGAGACCTGAACTATCTCCGTTGCAATACCCACCTCACTCGCCCTCGCTTCTATTGCCTGCCGGTTACCNCGATCGGCATATACATTGAGCACATCCTCATACAGGCTAACAATACGAATATTCGACAAACTTGCAGGNCTTTTCCACATAACATAACCATACTAGAACAGCCTCTACAAGGCTGTGCAGTTCACCTCCAGAACGGCGCAGTACCTGTTAACTTGGCCACGATTGATCGAGTCTCTAGCATGGCGGTATAGCTTGCAATAATCTCCAGATATTCTCCGTCACCCACAGCATCGAGGCTAGTCCTCATAGCGTCCTCTATGTCATCGCAGGTCTCAACGTTTTCCAGGCCAGCTATTGTGGCTCGCAAGTTTAAGTCAGCAGCCCGAAATCCTGAGACAGNGAGTGACCTGTACCTGCCTCTGAGGCTCTCGAAATTAGCATCATANATCCATGACACATCTTTTCCGTCTTGGACGTCGCTATTTAGCACGAAGAGCAGGTGTTGATGCTTAGCCTCTTTCACCATCAGCGCCTTGAAAATTTCGTCAAGCCCNCGAGGATTCTTTGCCAACCAGATCCGAATCACCTTGCCGTCATAGTAGAATTTTTCTTGCCGACCAAACTTAGTCTTCGTCTGATTTACAGATCCCTCCACTACACCTAAATTAATATCCAGCTTGAGAGCGGCGGCGGCNGCGGCTAGCAAGTTGTAGNCAGGGTATTCGCCCAACTGCGGCACATAGAANACGCGCATTTCTGANNCAGACCTAACTGATACCTCAATCGTAGTCCCAGCCTGNGAGCTTTCGAGGATCCGGCCCGTAACGTCAGGCCTAGCTCGATGCCTACCGCACGAAGAGCAGAACCAGTCCCCTAGATGCCCGGAAAAACGTTCTCGGTATTCGACGATTGCCCCACATACGCAAAACTCGCGATCTGTCGCGTAGTCAAAGTCTCTCCAGAAGGAGGGTTGCTCTTCTAAGCCAAATGTTATTACATCGACTTCTGACAGATTTCCGCCTTCAATCAAAGGGAAAAGTCTTGGATCGTCGGCATTAACAACTAGCGCCCGCTCCTCGCCAGGCCTAGCTTTAGTGATTGATTTGACCCAATTGTCCAGAATACGATCGATTTCTCCATATCGATCTAACTGGTCACGAGATAAATTCAGAAACACTTGGACGCTCGGGTTCATCGCTGTCGCCAGTTGCGGAACCACTGCTTCGTCCACCTCAAAAACTCCAGCTCGAGCACCTCCCCTAAATGCTGACCCGAATAAAGAGCCTATATACGCCCCGGAAATTCCTCGTGTGATATTCGCACCCGAGTGATTAGAAACAACTTTGGCGCCCTTTGCAGTGATAATTTCGCATATAAGGTTTGTTGTACTAGTTTTCCCATTGGTCCCTGTCACAAAAACGAGATCAGGCTTCAAGGTGCTACCAATGTGTTGGTAAATATCAGGCGCAATCACCTCAGCGATCAAGCCTGACACTGCTAATCCCCCACCTCTTCCGGTGAGCCTCGAGATGAGCATTCCGGCTGCTCCCAGCAGAATGCCCAGGGTAAGCCTCATAAATCCAATCAAACAATCACCCACTAATCTGAACCGGCGTATCTCCGACTCTCGGCACACCAACTAGTGTAGTCATCCGAATTCAGGATTAGGTCAGGGGATCGCGGGGAGTTACAGAAATCAGATTGAATCTCTTATTAGCTGGCATCACTCTTGGGTGAGTCACTCTTGTCAGTGGTTTCGGATTCAGACTCTTCGCCGGAAGATTCGTCAGAGTCATCGGATTTAGCCTCGGTCCTGAACTCCCGTATACCACGACCCAACGCACCACCGAGATCAGCCACCCTGCTCGCTCCAAAAAGGAGTGCAAGAATAACCAAAACGATCAATAGCTCCTGCCAACCAAGTCCACCGATCATGTGAGTTCTCCTCAATCACTGAAACAGAATCGTACACCAAGTACGGATCTAGTTCTACTCTAATTCTTACTTAGGTTTCAATCTTCCTCTGCGTCCCCATGGTGCAAAATTACTAGACGGCCGTTCCCACCATCAATAATTGCAATGTTTTGCTGTTCGTCGATCGACACCCCAATAGGCTTATCTAGTGAGTCGATCGACGAACCTGAGGAACAATCAGAATTTCCCCAAAGTATCTGGCCTTCCTGTCCGCGCGGTTGTAGAACTACCGTATTTGAAGAGGCATTTGTAATCACAAGCCCGTGCTCTCCTGCCCAACTCAAAGAAATCGGCTCCTGGATAACGCTTTTTGCATTAGATCCGCATGTTGGGTAGTCGGAACTCCACTCCTTGAAATATTTGCTAAATTGCCCAGAGGAGCGTGGATCTTCGATCGATTCCCGGATCTCAATCCTGTTTATGGTCAGCACCTGCATGTACTCCTCATCGAAGGCCGTCGCCGACTTCGAGGGACCCGAAACCACTAATCCCTGCGGAACTTCCACAACTGATGTAGCTCGGTCATTCACTGCAGAGACTAAATCCATTTTCTCGGATCCGGCATCGTATCGGTAGATCGCTGGAGGATAGCTCGAGGCGATATATATCGCACCGTCTTCTCCAATAATGAAGTCGGTTGGAGTCAAGTCGCTCTTAGTAGTTCTCCCGCTCATAGCAACCTGCCACTCATCGCTAGCTGGACTACGCCTCGTCAAGCGCCATCCGTTGTCCTCCTGGAGAAGCACCCATAGAGTGCCTTCATTATCGAAATTCACAGATATCACCGATGGGTTACCAAACATCGCCGTATTAATCGGGACTTCCGAGACTGAAGCGGTGAGAGTATCGTTCTCTGAGGCAGTTACCGAAATGAGTTTCAAAAACAAGGTGTCATCAGCCACGAGCCAAGCTGAAGACGCAATGGGGCGCTGTAAGCTAACGAAATCAGGCACAGCCACTACATCCTGAGCACCCGAGAGTGGAAGGATTAGTGAGCGGTCCTCACTAAAGTTTTCCCCAGAGAGTGAAAGTGTTTTCGGTTGTGATTCCTCAGCGCTCTGCTGATCCAAATCGCCTTGCAGTTTCTCAAATACAGCTGCCAACGAGTCAACAGCCTCGTCATCCAGCTCAGACTCAGAAAACAGTATGTCCCCCGAGTCGTTCAATATGACAACCTTGTATTCAACCACAACCTTTGGCGCAATGATCTCTTCAGCTTGTATTGGCTCATTATTGAATATATCCAGTGCTGATCCATCCGAAATTCGGGGCAGGAATAAAAACAATATAACGAACCCAGAGTTAACCAACGAAACAATTATCCCGGCAAGAAACCACCTGGCTGAACTATCCATACTGCCTCCAGAGATAACCGTTAGATTGTATCTCCATCTGTCGATCCTGACAGTAGAAACTCGTCTTTGCTCGGTGTGAAAACAGTAGCCGTGGTAAAATGTACTGACGCGCCGTCGGGGGTCTGGCGCTCTGGAACTGGAGCGGACTGATCGTTACTACTAAAAAAACAAAATCTACCTCGTCGAAAGCAAAAAAGTCTGACTACGGTGCAAAGGATATCCGGATACTTGAGGGCCTGGAAGCTGTCCGAATGCGGCCCGGAATGTACATTGGAAGTACTGGACAGACAGGCCTTCATCATCTCGTCTACGAAATAGTCGATAATGCCATTGATGAGGCGCTCGCGGGTCATTGCGATCAAATAGAGGTGATCATTGAAGAAGATGGTCATGTCGTTGTTATCGACAATGGCCGAGGTATCCCTGTAGAAAAGCACCCAGGCACTGGTCTCTCTACTGTAGAAACCGTGCTCACGACTCTGCACGCCGGCGGAAAATTTGAACCAGACTCAGATAAGGATAGTCACCAGCCAGAAAGTACCGAAGGAGCATATCGATTCTCTGGTGGGCTTCACGGAGTAGGGGCGTCGGTGGTGAACGCCCTGTCAGAGGAGCTTGAGGTAGAGGTCAGGCGAGACGGAGCGAACCATTACCAGCGTTATGAACGCGGGATTGCTTCATCGAAACTCACGAAGCGTAAGAATCCAACACTCCCTGGAACCTCGGAAAACGGGACAACTATTAGGTTTCTGCCTGACTCGGAAATATTCACCTCATCGGCACCCGTATTGGAAGAAGAAGACATCAGTGAAGACGAAAATACAATACTGTCTGTAGATGGCTTCGACTTTGAAGTACTAGCGGGTAGATTCCGAGAGATGGCCTATCTAACCGGGCGAATACGGATCGGAATAAATGACCGGAGAAATGGTGGGCAAGAGCGCTGGTTCTACTTCGATTCCGGAATCAAAGCTTTTGTTCAAAAAATGACTTCGGCAAGACAAGTACTTCATCCGGAACCAATAGTTATCCGTAAGAAAGACAAGGTCGAGTGTGAAGTTGCGCTGCAATACACGGACAGTCATCATGAATCCGTACATTCCTTTGTAAACGTGATCAGGACAGCTGACGGCGGATCGCATGTTGCGGGATTTAGATCGGTACTAACAAAAGTTCTCAACAATTACGCGAAGTCTGCAAAAATCATCAAAGAAAGTGACAGCAATCTCTCCGGGGAAGACGTGAGGGAAGGCCTGACAGCTGTGATACATGTCTACCACCCAAACCCTCAGTTCGAAGGGCAAACCAAAGGGAAGTTAGGAAATCCCGAGGTCAAGGGCCTCGTCGAGTCTGCTATTAGTGACTCCCTGCGAGCATACCTGGAACAAAACCCTTCACATGCAAGGAAGATCGTTGAAAAGGCACAAAGGGCTGCTCAGGCACGTGAGGCTGCTAGGCGAGCCCGTGATCTCGTGCAGCGAAAGGGGCTACTTGAGGGATCAAATCTACCTGGAAAGCTGTCCGATTGCTCGACAAAAAATCCAGAACAAGCGGAAATCTATATCGTCGAGGGTAACTCAGCAGGAGGCACCGCCAAAAGTGCTAGAGATCGTCACACCCAAGCAGTCCTTCCTCTCAGAGGGAAAGTCCTAAATGTTGAGAAGGCCCGACTCGACAAAATGCTTAAAAGCGAGCAAATCCGCAACCTGATAACCGCTCTCGGCACTGGGTTCGGGAATGAATTTGCCGTGGACAAATTAAGGTACCACAAGATCGTCATCATGACAGATGCTGACGTTGATGGAGCGCACATTCGAACTCTCCTTCTCACATTCTTCTTCCGGCATATGCCGGAACTGATCGAAAACGGGTATTTGTACATCGCCTTGCCGCCGCTTTACCTGGCCAGTCACGGCCGCACCAAATCATGGTTATGGACCAATGCAGAACGAGATAGCTATCTTGCTCAGCAGGGAGATACTAGGGTGAATCTGCAGCGATATAAGGGCCTAGGTGAAATGAATGCTGAACAGCTGTGGGATACTACTCTGAATCCTGAAACCCGATCACTAAATAGAGTTCAGGTCCAAGATGCCGAACTAGCAAATGTAGTGTTTGACGAGTTAATGGGAACCGAAGTACCGCCACGTAAAGCTTTCATAATGAGAAACGCCGCTGAAGCTACCTTAGATATCTAAAGATATCTAACCTTTAGAATCAGCCCTCAAGGCCAATGATCGACTCGAGACCAACGATGAAATCAGAGCTTGCTAGAACCGCTTGAATACCGAGAGTCACGCCCGGAAGGAAAGAGTCTCTTCCGATAGAATCATGTCTAATTGTTAATTTCTGTTCTACATCACCAAAGATTATCTCATGCGAAGCGACGAACCCCGGGAGCCGGATTGAGTGAATCCCGATGCCAGATAATTCCCCCGAGCGAGTCCCATCGATATGAGTTAACTCAGGCCTGTTGAATTCAAAATCGCTACCTCGCCCAGCGCGCATTGCCTCTGCTATTGCCAATGCTGTGCCTGAAGGAGCATCCACTTTGCCTTCATGATGCAATTCAATTAATTCCGCTCTCTCAAAGAATCGAGAAGCGATTTTAGCCAAGTGCTGCAATACCACAGCTCCAATCGCGAAATTAGCGGCGTAAAGGCCTCCAATACCTGCTGAATCACACTGGGCTCGCATCTCTTGCAAATATTCGTCATCGAGTCCTGAAGTGCCTACTACAGGCCTTACACCGCTTGACACGGCTGCTGCAATCACCACTGGCGCAAAATCCGCATGGGTGAAATCAACCAGCACATCTGGCCCAGTGGCTTCGATGACCGGCCGTGGCAATCTCGACCAAGGGATACTTTTGCCATCGATAACTTCCGAAGTTCCTTCGGGAGAATCAGCGAGTGGTGACACCAGGCCTACGACTTCGAATCCATCGACCTTATCCAAGCCTTGAGCAAGCATAGTCCCCATTTTTCCATCACCGCTAATAACTAGTTTCGCCACATTACGCTCCCATTAAAACCGTTCACTTGTCTGCCTACTTCCTCAATCGGACAAGTTCGGAGACCATCCCTGATATCTCGTCGATTAAAAAGATTAATCCATCACTCACGCGCCCGCTTACTCTCCCTTGCTGCAGGGCGGTGAGGTTTGCCATAACGTCTCCTAAGTCCTCGCCCTCTCTGACCACCGACCGGATAGAAAACAGCGTTGGTTCGACAAGTCTGGATAATTCACCATCATTGGAAATGTCCGGGAACTTATACTGCCTTGGTGGACTCCAATCGTCCTTGGTGTCCGATGGAATTTCCCTTATGACCGCGCCATGGGCAAGCTTGCCTTTGCCTATCGCTTCTTCCAACTCGACACCCTTATAGAATGCCATGGCTACGAAGTTGAATGGCGACTCATCATGAAGCCAAAATCTCCCACTAGGAAAATCCATACCTGAAAAAGGCCTGAAGTATCGAATCGGGAAAATATCATTCAAAGCATTCACTACTAACAGTGGATCTGTGGCCTCCATCACTAATTGGATCTCGTCATATCCATCATGATTTCCTTCAGCCAATGAACCGGCAATCGCAAGTTTCTTCACTGACTCAATTGATTGAAATGTCAGTACAAGTTCCTCAAATATCCGTTTTGGTGATGATACGTATGGGAACAAAAGGGCTTGTGCACGATCAGGCTGCATCACAAGGCCCTGTTCAGCTGAGCCATACTACCCGAGGGCAAGCTCATGTTTAGCCAATTCGAGATCCAACCGATCTTTCGCTACGCTTGAAAGACTCGTCAGAGGCAGTCGTGTTGGGCCGGCGGTTAGGCCCGCGACCTCACAAGCATATTTAACTGGGATCGGATTGCTTTCTATGAAGAGCATATTAATGAGCGGCATCAATTCATGATGGATCGCAGCTGCCCCGACATAATTACCTGCAACCGAGAGGGCGATTTGACTTCGAATTTGAGGTGACACAATATGTCCCGCGACCGATACAACACCATATCCACCCATCGCCATAACCATCAGCGTGTCAGTGTCGTTTCCAGACCAGACTTTGAAATTATCAGGAGACCCCGCAATGATTTCTCCGATTTGCTCCATATCATTAGACGCCTCCTTGACCCCTACAATATTTGGAACTTCTGCGAGCCGTAGAATAGTCTCGCTGGACATGTTCACCGCGGCTCGACCAGGAATGTTGTAAAGCATGCACGGAAGCGTTGTTGCGTCTGCTATCGTCCTGAAGTGTTCTATCAGTCCTTCTTGCGTGGGCTTGGAATAAGCAGGTGCTGTCAGCAAAACGCCATCGAGACCGAGCTCTTCAGCCTTCTCGGTGAGAAATAGAGAACGTCGATGATTGTTGCTCGTTGCACCAGCTATTACGGCTATATCAGGGCCTACTGCAGATTTCGTTGCACGCCACACGGCTACTGTTTCTTCGTCCGATAAAGACGGCGCCTCGCCCGTGGAGCCAGTGGAAACAATACTCTGCGTCCCCGCTTCAACGAGAGCTGCTGCTAAAGCCCCGGTACGCTCAAGATCGACTTCACCATCCACATCCATCGGTGTCACCATCGCCGTGATCAGTCTGCCGAACTCTGCAGCCACACTTACCCCCTTTTGCACAAACCGTAAATGGCTATATCAGCCTACGGTATTCTAACTCCTCATAGATAATCATGCCTTAACGTTACCAAAATTGGCGATACTCCGCCAAACATACTCCATACCGTGTATGGTTCTAAATGAAGCTAGGGCAAATGCAGCCCTACGAGGGGAGAAACTATTATGCCATTTACTACCCGTGCCGCGGTGCATGTGAAGCATGGCCAGCCACTAGATGTAACCGAAATATCCTTGCCTGATCCAGGACCGAATGAAGTTGTAGTAGAGCTGTTTGCTTCGGGGATATGTCATAGTCAACTGCATCAAATACACAATCCAGACACGCCCACTCCAGCCTTAATGGGGCATGAAGCTACTGGGCAAGTGATAGCTCTCGGAACCGAAGTAACTCATGTCCGTGAAGGACAACGGGTGATGTTGACTTGGGTGCCACGTGATGTCACCACAGAGACCGGCCGTGACAGAAACTTTTCTCGAACTTCGTGGTCCTTAGGCGGAGAGGAACAAGCCGGACCAAACATATATACGTGGGCAGAGCATGTTTTAGCTCATCAGCAAATGGTTCTTCCACTCGACGAAGACGTCGACACAGACGTCACTGCTATCGTGGGCTGTGCGACTGTTACGGGAGTAGGCGCAGTACTCGGATCAGCAAAAGTGCCCGCTGGGTCTACCGTGGCCATTTATGGTGTTGGTGGTGTTGGGATAAATGCAATTGCGGGGGCCAAAATAGCAGATGCCTCCCGCATCTTTGCTGTCGATCTATCAGACGAGAAGCTAGAGTTTGCCAAAGAATTTGGTGCAACCGACACTATTAATGCCTCAGAGGTTGATCCGGTTGAGGCAATTGTCGAACTGACCGGTGGAGGAACTGACTTTGCATTTGATGCAATAGGTTATGAGATCACTATGCGGCAAATACTAAATACGGTCAGGGCCGGTGTACTTGGTGCAGGCGACAGAGGCGGGACTGCTGTACTCATCGGAGTCCCGCAAACCGACGCGACAATCGATGCTCGCGCATTGCTTATGGGTGAGCGGAATTATATCGGTTCTCTCGGGGGATCCAGCCACCCTATGACCGACTTCAAGCAATATATCGAATGGTATAAACAGGGAGCTCTTCCTTTGGAGAAAATGATCAGTGTAAAATATGATGGCCTCGACTCAATAAATGAAGGCATCGAGGCGCTTGAATCCGGGAATATATCCGGTCGTAGCATCATGATATACAAGGGTACTTAAGGCCTAAGGCGGCACGCAAATGTTAGATCAACAATTCCCTATGAGCGGAAACAATATGAAGCTCTGCGTCATGATTGTGCCACGTGATGATTCCGACAGGCTGTCAAAGATGTTGTCGGGTGCTGATTTCCACTCCACCAAGATCAGTTCAAGTGGCGGCTTCTTAGGAAAGGGATCCTCTACCATTTTTTCAGCAATTGATGAATTGCGGATCGGTGATTTAATTAGTTTGCTCCGCAAGCATTTTCCTGAAACGGTAGAGTCGGTCCCAGCATCGAGCTTGCCATTTACCTCGGAGCCAGATCTCCCCAGTACNCAAATGATTGATATTCGTGTCGGGGGAGTAGTGGTTTTCATAGTCCCGCTAGAGGCGTTTGGCGCAATCTAGGAATTCCACGTCATGACTAATGTTGAACTGGTAATCCCCGTATATAACGAAGAAGGCATCCTGGAGCAGTCCATATGNACTCTGCAAGCTTGGTGTGCCGGTCAGCCTGAGTACTCGTGGAATATCGTTATTGCTAACAACGCGTCGACCGACCGGACTCTCGAAATCGCGCACCAGCTAGCTGATAAATCTCCTGACCAAGTCTCTGTCCATGACATAGGCATAAAGGGACGAGGGATCGCTCTCAAGACAGTATGGTTAAATACCAGTGCCGACATAGTTGCGTACATGGATGTTGATCTNTCCACTGANATAGGTCATATAAGAGAACTGGTAGACCCCATCGCTGCNGGCAAGGTTGATGTCACCTATGGAAGCCGTCTACACAGGNATGCTCGCACCACTAGATCATTCCGACGAGAATTTATTAGTCGCTCATACGTCCTGATCCTTCGATTGCTAGCCGGCTTAAAAGTGACGGATGCGCAATGCGGTTTCAAGGCGATGTCCCGAAACGCGGCCGTAAGGCTGCTACCAGAAGTACTAGATACCCAGTGGTTTTTCGACTCAGAACTTTTGATTATTGCTCAGCACAATGGGGTTCCTATGGAAGAAGTTCCGGTACAGTGGACTGAGGACACCGATTCAAGGGTTAATATCATAAAAACAGCCGTGGAAGACCTCTCNGGTATTTGGAGACTNCGCAAAAATGGAATACCTAAACTTAGGAATGGCGATCAGGACATTTGATGACTAAAAGATCGATCCCAACCGTAGGCATTATTGGGGCCGGACAACTCGCTAGAATGATGATTCAGGCCTCGATATCACTTGGCATTGAATGCCGCATATTGGCNAAATCTCTCGATGATTCAGCCGCGCTCATATCTCCANATGTTGANATTGGGGATCCAGATGATCCTATCGCAATCGAAGCNTTTGCAAAAAAATGCGATGTGGTGACTTTAGATCATGAATTAGTAAATGCCGAAGGCCTCAAGCTTGCTATTGAAGCCGGGATCCCTGTTCGGCCTACCCCCGAGACGCTCCGGTATGCCCAGGACAAGCTATATCAGAGAAATCAGTTCACCACCCTCGGGTTGCGGGTACCCAAGTTCAAAGCTCTCGTGGACGAAAGCGATCTTCTTGAGTTCAGCTCGGGCGTTGGCTGGCCACTCGTAGTAAAGAGTGCCACAGGCGGTTACGACGGGCATGGCGTCTGGATTGTGCATTCTGAAGCAGACGGTCAGGCTTTACTGAAGCGACTCTGGGGAAACGGGCTACGTGTTTTCGGAGAAGAGNTGATTGACATACAGATGGAACTGGCNGTCCTGTTAGCTCGCCGGACGACTGGTGAAATTGCAATGTACCCAGTAGTTGAAACCTATCAAAAAGATGGGATATGTCATGAGGCTTCCATACCGGCTGCAATCAGTGATGAGATTCGGGCTTCCGCCGAAANCGTNGCCACCATAATTGGCGAACATATAGAAGTGGAAGGAATTATGGCAGTCGAGCTATTCCTTGACTCAGAAGGACAGCTCACTGTGAATGAGATAGCCACCCGCCCTCACAACAGTGGTCATTTGACAATCGATGGGTGCAGTACCTCACAGTTCGAAAACCACATGCGAGCGGTGATGAATTGGCCACTAGGATCAGCNGCACCCATCAAGAATTCGGCAGTGATGGTTAATATCCTTGCGGCTGGTGAAAAAAATCCTCTNGNGACNATGTCGGATATCCAAAGTACGGACACTGCAATACATCTCTACGGTAAAATCCCACGAGANGGGCGTAAAATCGGACACGTGACGTCTATTGGAGATGACCGAGCAGATGTAGCTCCGAGGGCTCGTTCGATCGCTAGTAAATTACGAGGCGACAGTTAAAATCAGTTGAAACCTACAGAGGTGAGATTATGCCAGTTGAACATCCTATCGTAGGAATCGCAATGGGTAGTGACTCGGATCTCCCAACGATGCAGGACGCAGCCGACCTGCTGGATGAGCTTCACATTGCGTATGAAATTCGGATAATCTCCGCTCATAGAACTCCAGAAAAAATGATCGAATACGGAAAAACTGCATCCGATCGAGGACTGAAAGTCGTGATTGCCGGAGCAGGTGGTGCAGCTCACCTGCCAGGCATGCTCGCCGCTGTCACTACCCTCCCCGTAATAGGTGTCCCCGTGAAACTGTCTCAATTGGATGGAATAGATTCCCTACTATCGATCGTACAAATGCCAAAAGGTGTTCCGGTGGCGACCGTGGCCATAAACAACTCGAAAAATGCAGGACTTCTCGCAGCCCGGATAATCGGAATCGAGAATGCAGCCATTAGGGAACAGTTGATTGAGCTCCAGAAGAGNACAGCTGACGAAGTGGATTTGAAGGACTCGAAGCTGCAAGGCCAATAAGCAGTTAGCTCCGCCCTTGGGTGGGCCGTATCGATCCGGGGACCTCTTTCCCTGCCTCCTCGAATGCCTTCGCAACGACTCCACCTCGAGGGCCTTGGTATATTTCGGACAAATTCTCCGNGACCCAACCAGCTGACTCACTGATACTCTCAAG
Organism: Chloroflexota bacterium; assembly: GCA_002725365.1. GTDB lineage: Bacteria > Chloroflexota > Dehalococcoidia > UBA2979 > UBA2979 > UBA2979. The sequence continues at coordinate 17,877 of PBOW01000034.1, forward strand.
CTGGTTCTGAAAATAAGGCATTACGTATCGGGCCCAGAGTTCATATGACTGCTTGGTGTGTTCGGAGCTTGCCCATTCGTGAGCCANCCCGAGAAACGCGCCGAAGCCACCCGTCCTGTCCAACAAATCGCTGATCGCTGTAATTGCATCATCCGGCGTACCTATTATCGCGCCACCTCTCGCTGCAACTTCNTGGATATCTTCGTCTATGTCCGAAACTCTGCCGAGCACTTTCTGAAAGTAGTCGACGTTATATGCCCTCGCTCCCTCACGAACCTGTTCGAAAGCCTCCTCACGCGACTGAGCCAAATGAAACGGTACGACAACACGCCACCCTGATCTATCCGGGATTGGNTTTCCGGCCTCTNCTGCTGCCTCCTCGGCCCACAACCATGCTTGAGCAAGTGAGTCGACACCCATTGCCGTAGATACTCCGCCTGCGCTGGCTGCGATCGATATCATCCCAATACCATGTTTACCGGCCGCCGACGGACCTGCCGGTGACGCAATATGAGCCACAGCCATCTCGAGGTGCGGATCGGAATAAGGTGAGAGCATCAGTCTGGCATTATTGAGAGTAAACCAGTCGGTCTCGAAATTCACCGGACCTCGACCAGAAAACAACTCCAGAATCGCGGTTAGTGACTCGTCCATCATCCGTCTCTGATCACCGGGATTGATGCCCATCATGTACGCATCGGACGATAGGGCGCCGGGACCAACTCCAAGCATCGCCCGACCACGAGCCATGTGGTCGAGTTGAGTGAATTTATCGGCGAGCATCAANGGGTGGTGATAGGGNAGCGAAGATACACCACTTCCTATCCGAATACTGCGAGTCGACCTCAATGCTGCCGCGATAATTAGTCCTGGATCAGCAATAAGTTCCCAGCCGGCTGAGTGATGCTCGCCGACCCAAGCCTCATCAAACCCAAGTGAATCGAGATGCTCGATAAGTGCTACATCTCGGTCTAGAGCAAGCGTAGGATTTTCTCCTACGCGATGGAANGGCGCNAAAAAAACTCCGAAGCGCATCCTTTTGGGGCGAAACAGCTCAGTCATGGTCATAAGTTCCTCATAAGTACTCTGCGAATTGCACAAATTGTAGCCTAGTCACTATTGAAAGAGAGACGATTATCCTNTTACGAAGCNGATGGTCGCGCNTTAGATAGCTAACTGTTAGAGTTTTATGAGGATAAACGAAGGAATATTAGGAAAGAAACAACAAGAAAGCATGACGAATGGTCAGGGAGAATATAAAACCTGCACCNAAATTGGGAAGCTCCAGACTTAATTAATAAAGATGGCAGATAACGAAAAATCCGAACTCATTCAGAAGTATAAACAAAATGAAGGTGATACGGGCTCTACGGAAGTCCAAGTCGCCTTGCTGACTGACCGCATCACCAAGCTCACCGAGCATTTGCGTGAGCACAAGCACGACTACGACACCCGTCGAGGTCTGTTAAAACTGGTTGGCCAACGGAGGCGGCTGCTCAGGTATCTCTCTAATAACAACGTTGAAAGATATCACGGCATAATTAGTTCGCTAGGGCTTAGAAAATAGCAGCCACTCATTGACTGACTGGCATGTTGCCATCACAGAAGATCATAGATTNCCCAAAAAANCCTCACGCTTTATATGTATCAAACNCTTGACCCTCACTATCCAATGCTGAGAATCAGCAAAATTAAGAGGAAAATNTAGTCGAAGGGAAAATTTATGACCAACACCTCACAATTAGCCACAAATACNGGTGGCCAAACCCAAGTCTTTTCAAGAGAAATCGGAGGAACAGTTTTTGAGCTCGGAATCGGCCGACTGGCTCCAAGNACGCTCGCATCCGTGACGATCCGATACGGCGATACGGTGATGCTAACAACGCTCTGTGATGGCGATGCGCGACCGGGAACAGATTTCTTTCCCCTTACCGTCGATTTCGAAGAACGAATGTACGCTATCGGAAAAATTCCGGGTTCGTTTTTTAAGCGTGAGGGTCGACCCGGCACTGACGCAACGTTAGCAGCCCGAATGACGGACCGGCCAATCCGACCGATGTTCCCAAAAAATTTCAGACGAGAAGTACATCTTGTGAACACTCTGCTCGCATCGGATAGAGAACATCCAGCGGATGTCTTAGCGACTACGGCCGCTTCCACAGCTATCAATATGTCGCCACTACCTTTCGAGGGGCCAGTGTCATCTGTTCAAATAGCGCGAGTCGAGGGCGAGTTGATTGCATTTCCGACTTATGAACAGCTCGACCAGAGTGATTTAAACCTTGTCGTCGCGGCAAATGACGACTCAGTGGTCATGATTGAAGCAGGTGCGAAGCAAATCCCTGAAGAAGACCTAATCGAAGCAATCGAATACGCAGAAGAGATATGCCACGAGCTAAACAGNCTTCAGCAAGAAGTTATCGATGCGGCAGGGGTAGAAAAAAACGAATGGAACCCACCTGCTACTGACTCTGAGCTTGAGTCCAAAATTGAAACNATTCTATTGAGCGANCCCGATGCCATTCTNGATGCGGTNAAGGGTGACGGATTCCGCGGCATGGATGAACTGTCCAAATCCGTAATATCAACTCTATCGGAGGAGTCCGACGAGGACCTCGATGAGGGGGCAGTCCGAAGCTTATCAGAGGCAACTATCAANAAATTCGTACGAGGCCGGATACTCTCTGAAGGCAAGCGAGCTGATGACCGTAGCTCTGACGAAATTAGGGAACTTTCAGCACTCGTAGGAGTNCTCCCGCGAGTACACGGAAGTGGGCTGTTCCAGCGCGGCGAAACACAGGTCCTGACCGTAGCTACGCTTGGCTCCTTAAGAGAACGAGCTCGCGTCGATACAATTGCGCCCGGAGACTGGAANATGTTTATGCATCATTACAATTTNCCACCTTATTCGGTTGGTGAGGCNAGGCCACTCCGTACGCCAGGACGACGTGAAATAGGGCATGGAATGCTAGCCGAAAAGGCCATNGAAGCCGTCCTGCCAGAATTCGATGAATTNCCCTACGTAATCCGNCTAGTCTCCGACGTCCTTTCGTCCAATGGCTCTACCTCNCAGGGAGCCACATGTGGGTCAACTCTGGCTCTGATGGATGCGGGAGTGCCAATAAAGGCGCCCGTCGCAGGTGTTGCAATGGGCCTTGTCACGAACGAAGAGGTGACTAATTATGAAATCCTGACGGACATTGCAGGAATCGAGGATGCTCTTGGAGATATGGATTTCAAGGTTGCTGGGACTGAGACCGGTGTTACAGCTGTGCAGCTAGATATCAAACTCAAACGACTTCCTGCTGACTTTTTGAACCAAGTTTTTGAAAAGGCACGTGTAGGGCGTCTTACAATTCTGGATGCCATGACAAGTGCGCTCCCAGAATCAAGAAGCGACGTTGGCACTCACGCACCGAAAATTGCGGTCACTAAAATAGATCCTGAGAAAATTGGAGCGTTGATCGGGCCAGGTGGTAAAAATATCAACGCCATAATTGCCGAGACCTCCGCGTCTATCGATGTCGAAGAGGATGGGACAGTCTATGTGGGCGGAGAAACTAGCGAATCGCTCGAAAGCGCCTTGAAAAAGGTTGATGCCCTAACACGCGAACTCGCTGTCGGCGATGAATTCGAAGGAAGCGTGGTCCGTCTGATGAATTTTGGAGCGTTCGTTGAATTGCTCCCAGGCAAAGACGGCCTACTTCATATTTCAGAGCTCGCTGAATCTCGCGATCAAGAGATAGCCGACCTCGTAAGCGTTGGAGATTCTCTGAAAGTACGCATTCAAGAAGTCGACGACCGCGGCAGGATTAATCTTGCGCTCATAGGTAGCGGAGGAAAGGTCGGACTAGAGGATAGTGATACAGCCCCAACACCTAACAGGGGGCCGCGATCTTCGTCTGATAGATCAGATAGACGATCTTCGTCTGATAGATCAGATAGACCTCGACGTCGGCCACGGCGTGATGGAGAAGGTCAGAGAAGCGATCGGAGAGAGGGCGATGGCTCCGGAAGACGCAAGTGGTAACACTCCAATAGTTTTCGTCACACGAATGCTGCCCGGACACCTTAATCCGGGCAGCCCACTTGACCGGTTACGTCAATCGTTCAATGTAGACGTATGGCCAGACGAAAAACCACCAACTGCCGAGGAGTTTCGCAAGAAGCTC
>PBOW01000035.1 GCA_002725365.1 Chloroflexota bacterium
TTCCCCTGTAGTCTCAGGGGAAAGAATTCAGCGTGGTGGGGGCTCTGGGATTATCTGGACTTTTAACGCCTTTTAACACTATTTAAGACAATCGAATTAAAACCCCCTTATCTGCCTATATACAAAGGCAAGCACCAAACCGCGCAAGTTAAATAACAAGGGATAAAAACAGTTGTTCCCTATATCTGTTAAGCAACTGATGTCAGTTTTGATGTCAGTTTTGCCCCTTGTAGACCGTTTCCCCTGTAGTCTCAGGGGAAAGAATTCAGCGTGGTGGGGGCTCTGGGATTCGAACCCAGGCTCGCCGGTTTATGAGACCGGAGCTTTAGGCCACTAAGCTAAGCCCCCAAACACGCTATAGAAGATGATAAACCGTTAACGCCTGGAGGAAACAGTGTCCCTGATTAATCAGAAAGTTTCCGAGGCTCTTCGCAACTATGCGCCATCGGAAATTACTCTCGGGGAGATGCGCGACAGCGCCGTATTAGCACTGATAGCTGAATGGGAATCAGAACAATTCATGGTGCTGCAGGTTCGTACACAGACAGTTGCTCACCACAAGGGAGAAATTTCCTTTCCGGGTGGTGCACGCGATGCAACAGACAAGAACTTGCGTGACACCGCGCTCAGAGAAACCAATGAGGAAATGGGGATTGACCCGGAATCCATCGAAATTCTCGGAGCACTGAACGATTGCCAAACTTATGTTTCGGGATACAGGATTCGTCCTTTTGTTGGTCTGATGGTTGCCGAGAGAGAGACAGAGCTATCTTTTCAGAAGGCTGAAAGGGAGGTCAGGGATGTTTTGGTGCTTCCATTGGAAACGATGATGTCACCTGAAGTTAGAATTTGGCATCCAGTATCACGAGACGGAGAAATGGTCCCAACTCGGGCATACTTGGTTCCTAACGACGGAGAAGAATATTTAATTTGGGGAGCGACAGCACGTATACTTACGAACTTGTTTGCGATAATAGACCAGGTCGAGCGACGAGAGCTAGATGAAGAAGGTTCGAAGAACCTGGAACTGTTCGCTTAGAAGGTGATGATGCGATGACCGTCATATTAGTACGTCACGGGCAGTCTGAAGGGAATGCTGCAGGCATAATCCAGGGGTGGCTCGATACGCCATTAACCGAGGAGGGGAGGTCACAGGCTGACCTTGCCGGGCAAACCCTGAAAAGTATGGATGTCAAAGCTGTGTATGCTAGTCCGNTGAGTAGGGCATTCGATACGGGACAAGCGATCGCCAGTCATCACGGATTGGATTTGATTACTGACCCGGATTTNCGGGAGCAACGATGGGGTGAAGCAGAGGGCCTGACGTGGCAGGAAGCAAGAGAACGCTGGGGACTCGATCCAGGTAAGGATTGGGGTGTGATGATACCGGCGATGGAAGCCACATCNGATCTGCGCCTAAGGGCGTACAAGAGTTTTGAGCGGATAGCAAATGCTCACCCGAAGGAAATTGTGGTCTGCGCTACACATGGTGGTGTCGTGATTCAAATTTTGGCTGCGATTTTCGGACTTTCAGACAGTGAGTGGCCTCGTGCGAAGGTGCTCAATGCNGGGGTCACAACTATCGAGGGAAGTGACGGNAACTACAAAGTTTCAAATCTCAATACAGGCTCTGTATTGGCAACTACGTAATTTCNATTACCGTTACACCNTCNCCTCCNGCNTCNGNAGGCGCTGANGAAAATTGCAGAGTAATAGNGTGNTNTTCNAGGAATTGNCTGACGGCTCTNCGNAGAGTGCCACTGCCTTTGCCATGAACNATCCGGACTCTGTGCATATTTGCCCTGATGNCCTGNTCGAGATACTGCTCAAGCACAGGGGTGGCCTGNTCAACTGTAAANCCATGTAAATCGAGNTCAGANGCNGGGATACTATCCGGCTTGGGAATTCGGATGGNCTGTTCCTCNTATGGGTGGGTTGAAATCGAGAGAACAGAATCTATCCCGACCTCTGCTGTGATAGAACCGAACACGACCGTCACTCTTTGTTCCGGTTGCGAGATATTTTTGATTTCGCCTGGCAGTTCAAATCCGTTCACTCTGATCAAAAGCCCTGGGGTCAGATCGGCGATAGTTATTCTGTTGCTGTCACTCGTTTGGGACCACTTTTCGATGAGTGTCTCTTGTCTCGAATATAAAGAATCTATGTCGTCAGTGGTCTGAGTGAGTTCAGTCTCAAATTCGTGTAGTCTCGCATCTTCAATTTCCCCCTTCGAGCGTTGTAAAGATCTTTTTATACGAANGCTCTCCTGCNTGAGATATCTCAGTTCGTCAGAGATTTCTTTTTCAGCACGAGCGGTCAGGTCTACAATTTCCTGTTCTGTGATTTCTCTGAGATTTGTGGCCATCTCCTGTTCCTGCCGGGCCGCTGCGGTTGACCGTTCCGCATGTTCCAGATTGTCCTTAAGGTCTTCAAGTATTTTGTTCAGGTTCCGGTTTTGATCACCAAGCTCTTCTCTCGCTTTTTCTGTTATATGCCTTGGGACTCCCAATTTTTCGGCAATCGTGATCGCGTTGGACTCTCCCGGGAGCCCAACGACTAAACGATATGTGGGTTGCAGCGTTTTAGTGTTGAACTCAGTCGCCGCATTTGTAAGGTNTGGATTTTCATGGGCATACAACTTGAGTTCTCCATGATGGGTTGTACATATGAGTGACACATGTTGCTCGAGCANATGATCAATTATCGCGATGCCCAATGCTGCGCCTTCAGTTGGATCTGTGCCAGCTCCGATCTCGTCGAGGAGGATGAGTGATCCGGGTGTGGCCTGAAGAAGAATTTCGTTGATTTTACTGATATGAGAGGAGAACGTGGACAGAGATTGTTGTATCGACTGTTCATCTCCAATATCGACCAAAATATTGTCAAAAATCGGAAATTGTGATCCCTTGTCAGCTGGCACAGGTAGGCCGGACAGCGCCATGAGTGAGAGCAAACCTGCCGTTTTCAAACTAACAGTTTTTCCGCCTGTATTTGGTCCTGTGATCAGTATTGCTCGTGGTGTTGGGGCTGTTGAGCTTGTCATCCCNCCAAGGTGAAGAGAAAGCGGGACAACACTATCTCCGATGAGCGGATGGCGAGCTCGAACAAGCTCAAAAGAACTTTGTTTTTCACAAATCCAATCTTCAGGTGTCGATTCGAGATAGAGCTCTTCGGCCTGCAGAGTTGCTCCCAGCTCGCTTTTTGCCTGCGTTAGATCGAGATATGCNAGTTTTTGTANTAATTGATCGATTTTTGCTCTGTCTTTTCCGATTATTTGCGATAACTCTCTTAGGAGCCGACTTATTTCGCGTTGTTCCCTCGACTGTAGTTCTCTTAATGTATTACCGAGCCTAATCGTAGATTGAGGCTGCATGAATATTGTGGCTCCTGACGATGAGGTGTCGTGAACAATTCCGGGAATTGTCCCCTGATGTCCTGCTTTTACCGGCAGGACATAACGTCCATCTCTGAGAACCACGATTTGTTCCTGTAGTGCTGATCTCAAGTGTGGACTACGAATCATCGATTCCATTTTTTGGATGATTGAGTCCCTCGTTTCCCGGAGTTCATAGCGAATATCTTCTAACTCGCTTGACGCGTTATCCTTCACTATCCCAGTATCCTCAACCACCATATCTATGGATTGGATGGTCGTTTCGAGTCCGGCAATCTGACGAATATGTGCCCATATATTTGGATAGATATCCGAAAACTCACTTAACGAGTTTCGGCGAGAATTTCCGTATTTGGCTACCTTCATAATGCTCAACAGATCAACTGCGGTAAGGACAGCACCTCGTTCGGCCTGAGCAGCTAAGTCCCTCACATCCTCAAAGCCTGTCCCCAGTAACTGGACCTTCTGTCNTTTAGCATGTATCGCTTCCATTGTTTCTGACTGCAGTTTGATAACGTTGGAGTAATNGGAGATNGGNAGGACACTGAGTGCGAGGTTTTTCCCAGCCTCCGATNGCGTAAAGGATGCTAGACGTTCTAAAATGAGATTGAATTCCAGTTTTTCGAGATGATAGAGATTAGTCATATAGTTTATAAAGATGCNGTACCAATTATTTTCTTACACTCCTAAGAGCATATTCAAGAATACAGTTATTGTTCTGATCGCAGTACTGGTATTGAGTGCTTGTGGCCAGGACAAAAACGAGGATCGATTGAAGGTGGAAAGTCTTGCTTCGGGTTCGAGCGAGAACCCGTACGGGGTTGTATTCGCTACCGTTACCCCTGTTACTCTCGAAACACTAACCGATTCAGAACAGGAAAGCTCCGATGGTGTGGATGAGACATCGAAGACGGCCTCATTTTCGGTGGTGGGTTCAGGGTGGAGTTCACGTCGACAAAATGCGTACTGGGTAGATTTATTATTCGACAATGACGTTCGTTTACCGAATTCCGGCTATGTGCTGTTCTCATTGCAGGTATTCCGGGCGAGTTCTGGAACAATTAATGTTCCGTTACTCGAGCAGATCGAATGCCAGGAGATTAGTTGTTCGAATACTCTCTATTTTGTTGTCGAGTTGGGATATAAACCGCTACGACTTGTTCATGCCGATGGTAGGGCTTGGGACATTGATGCGCCTGAGCGGCCAGTCACACCCACTCCCACATCGACGGCAAGCCCCGTTCCAACAAGTGAGGCTACTGTTACTGAAGGTACCGCCACGGCAAGTCCGTCAGGGGATGACTAATCAAGTGTGAATAAGCTGAGATACTTGGCGGAGCCCAGAGATAACGATGTGATCTTGACTGGGAAGAACAGTTCTTGGATCAAGTAATAATCTCCCGTCGTTAATGACTGAAATTATGGGAGTGTCTAGATTTCTCAAGGTCCGCACNGTCTCATCTAGCTGATTTTGCGGCAGCTGGAGGCCGCAGCATATAGTTGGGAGNGTTTGCCCGGGTAAACTGCCGCCACCGATAGTAGATTTATGAGGTATCACAGTGGCATTTCCCTTCCACGCATTGACATACTCACTTGCGCGTGCTGACAAGGACTCNGTATCNGCAGAAATCATTTGCCAGATTGGNATTGCTGTTGTGGCCTCNTCACGCTCATANTGTNTGAGNGTCTCGATAAGGCCGGCGATAGTGCCCTTGTCGGGTCTNAGNGCTCGAGTAAGTGGGTGTTTTTTTATCCTCGCTATCAGATCTTTCCGTCCTAGTATTATCCCGGATTGTGGTCCGCCAATCAGTTTGTCACCAGATGCTANAACTAAATCGGCTCCGTCTTTTATACATTCGCTTAGTAACGGTTCGTGCGTAAGCCCGAANNGACTGGAGTCTATNAGNGAACCAGATCCAATATCGTCGATAACNGGCAAATCATTAGTTTCTGCAGCTTTGACTATATCGGNGAGTGACGCCTCTTCCGTAAAGCCCTCTATGGAGAAGTTGGAGGGATGGACTCTCATTAAAGCTTTCGTATCGGGACCCATGGCCTCGAGATAATCTGAGGCCCTCGTGCGATTAGTTGTTCCAACTTCACGCAATATACTGCCCGATTGACTCATCACATCAGGAATTCTAAATCCTCCNCCAATTTCCACGAGTTGGCCTCTTGAAATTATGACTTCACCGCCGGCACATATAGCCGCCAGTGTCGTTAGCACGGCCCCGGCATTATTGTTCAGTATCAAAGCATCCTCAGCTCCGGTCAGTCGCCGCAAAAGAGTGCCAAGATGATCGAACCGTGATCCTCGTCCACCAGTGGTCAAGTCATATTCGAGGTTCGAGTATCCCTCATTTATGTCATTCATCGCCTGGGTTGTTTCCTTCGACAACGGTGCGCGTCCAAGGTTTGTATGCAGAACGACTCCAGTGGCATTTACTACTGACTTGAGGGTGGTTTGCTGGCTGCGTAGTTTGAATTCGACAGAATCAATTAGATCTTCTAATTTCTCAGCCTTATCTTGCCCATTGAGGACCTCTTCTCTTAAGGCATCTAAGCTCTCTCTGACAACCGTGGTTACGGTAGATCTTCCATAATTCCGGATCAAAGATTCGCAGCGAGGATCGTCCACGATTTTCGAGGTTGAGGGGATCTCCCTAAGTAATTTACTGCGTTTATTGTTCTCTTCTGACACGGTTTTAAGTGTAGGGCTTGCTGAACATTTAAAGTGTGACTTGCCTTACTCGACTGATTCCCTCTACTAAAGCGACCTTGGTGATTTCGTCNCTAGTTAGTGGGCGATCTACTCCGATGACCATTAATGCTTTTGAGTCATGAGAGTGCCCAGGAGCTACCGACATCGAGGAGATATTAACTCCAAGTTCACCCATGATCTGACCAACTCTTCCCACCTCGCCTGGTTGATCCAGATTCTCAACAAATAGTAAGACACTACCAATTGGTCTGAAATCAATATTCCAATCACCGACGCTAACGATTTCTAGACCAATGCCAGCATTAGTGACCGAAATTGTTTCGGTGGTTTTGTCTGTGAACAAGGTAATTTCCACTAAATTTTCGTAAGGTTCGACAGGCTCACTCTTTATTTCGTGTACCGCTAAACCGGTTGCATCTGCTACGGCGGATGCATTAACTATATTCACCTGGCCGCTCGTAACCGGTCCGAGCATCCCAATTATTGCTGATGACCGTAGCGGGTGAGTTTCAAGGTTATTGAAATTACCTTTATAAGTGATATGTGCCTTTTCTATGTTGCCATCTGATTCAGGTCCCAGAGCAAGTTGCGTGGCTATATTTCCAGCAGCACGACATACTGCCAAATAAGGTGACAACTTGGTCATAGTGTCAGGATCCACAGTTTCAATATTCACCGGAAATTCTGGTACGGCACCATCGAGAATTGATATCACCTGCTTTGCAACGCTCACAGCAGCACGCACCTGAGCTTCGTCCGTAGACGCTGCAAGGTGCGGTGTGACGGTAGTTTTGGAATGGANACTGAGCGGGTTGNCNGTGGCTGGTTCTTCAGAAAACACATCTAAGGCNGCATGTTCCAATATATTTGAATCTAGTGCATCAATTAGGGCTTGTTCATCAATCANAGCTCCCCGNGCNGCATTGACTATGCGGAGCCCCGGCTTGGCGTGCTTCAGGACTTCTGCATTGATGATGTGTTCTGTCTCGTCGTGAAGNGCAGTGTGTAAGGTTACGAAATCGCTACGNTCAAATAGNTCCTGAAGCGAGCANAGTTCCACTCTAAGTTCGAGTGCTNTNTCTTTTGAGACGAATGGGTCATAAGCGATCACCCGCATTCCGAACGCGATGGCACGGNNAGCNACTTCAGNNCCNATTCTCCCAAGACCGACTATTCCGAGGGTTTTCTCNGNGATNTCNACNCCTGCNTATTTGTTTCGTTCCCATTTCCCNCTTTGCAGAGATTGGTGAGCTNNAGCCACGTTACGAGCAGANGCTANTAGCAANGCGAAGGCATGNTCTGCAGTNGAGATAGTATTTGCAAACGGTGAATTTACGACGACAATCCCGTGTTCCGTTGCCGCTTCAACGTCCACGTTATCAACACCCACTCCTGCGCGAGCGATCANTTGAAGGGACTCTCCGGCCTCGATTATTGTTCGGGTAACTTCAGTCTGGCTTCGGACAATCAGACCGACCACCCCTGACATCTGTGCAACGAGTTCTGATTCAGACAAACCTGTTGCAATCTTAACTTGATGTTCCGTCTTAAGTAGCTTTAGACCCTCGTCGGATATGTTGTCTGCTATCAGAATTAATGCCATGGTGTCTGAGAATCTGCTGGTTATGGTTTGAAATCTAGGTCGCTTAAAGTGTTACCAAGCGCCTGGAGGGCGGCATCGAGGTCTTCGTCGGGCATGTAACCCAGATGACCGAAGCGAAGTATCTGCCCTTTCAAAGAGGCCTGACCACCGGCGAAAACAGTATGGTATCTCTCCCGCGCGATCTTGAGCATCTCCAGTCCGTCCAAAGTATCGGGGACCTTTATGGAGGTAACAGTGTTTGACTCGACGCCCTCAGCAGCGAACAAGTCGAGTCCAAGCGCTTTGACCCCATTTCGCACTCTTTGTCCAGCATTCATGTGTCGAGCCCAGATAGCCTCTACGCCTTCCTCGAGCATCATGTTGAGGGCGGTATCGAGTGAGAACCAGACTGAGATAGCAGGAGTCCAGGGTGTTTGGCCATCAGCCAAAGAGTTTTTGTGGCGAAGAAGATCGAAGTAGAAACGTGGTTGTGCGTTATCAGCATGTCGTTGCCAGGCTCTCTCATTGACCGATACAAACGATAGCCCCGGTGCCGTCATCCAGCCTTTTTGCGATCCAGAGCAGACTACA
>PBOW01000036.1 GCA_002725365.1 Chloroflexota bacterium
GGTACGCGCAGCAGAGGAAACAGGTGGTGAATAAAAAATGTTAATGCCACGTAGAACGAAATATAGAAAGCAATTCCGAGGGAAAATGCGTGGTGCTGCTCAAACGGGCAATGCTGTTTCTTTTGGCGAGTACGGACTTCAAGCGAAAACTACCGCTTGGATTGACGCGAGGCAAATTGAGGCAGCTAGACGAGCGATTACCGGTGAATTGAGACGTGGTGGTAAGGTTTGGATTCGAATTTTTCCTGATAAGCCAGTTTCCAAAAAACCAGTTGAGGTTCGGATGGGTAAAGGCAAGGGCGCTACAGACAGGTGGGTTGCTGTCGTTAAAAGAGGACGGGTACTCTTTGAAATTGCTGGCGTGTCGGAGGAAGCCGCTAGAGAGGCATTTCGGAAGGCACATCACAAACTCCCGATCGATACAAGGGTTATTGCACGTGATGAGGTTTACCGATGAGTGGAAAAATGGAAGCCCTCTTACAACTTGATCATGACGGACTTGCTGAAGAGCTGGAATCGGCTCATCGGGAGTTATTTAATTTACGATTTCAAGCTAGCACTTCGCAGCTTACTGATATTTCAGAACTGAAAAAAGCTCGTCGTCAAATTGCAAGAATAAAAACTTTGATACGTACTCGGGAGCTTGAAGAGGAAGGTAATGTCGGTATTTCTACTGAGGAATAACCGACGAGGATATTAAGTATGGTTCAATCTAGCGGTGATTCTCAAACTACACATACAGCTAACCGAAGAACATTAGTGGGTGTAGTAGTTTCGGATTCGAACGACAAGACTGTTGTAGTGTCAGTGGAGCGACGTGCACCACATAGGCTTTACAGAAAGGTCATAACCCGGACGAAAAAATATCATGTACATGACGCAGAAAATAGCGCTACCAGCGGCGATATTGTTCGAATTATTGAGTCTCAACCGAGATCTAAGCTCAAACGATGGGATCTCGACGAAATCCTGATTGGCCGTGATATTGCAGAAGTCCAGGCCACTGAATTAGATGCTTCTTTTGTGGATAAAATGCAAAGATCAGCTGCCCGTGCATCGGCAGAATCACTCGAGGATGAAACAGAGAATAACGAAGATGTTGATAGCCAGGTTACAACTGGGGAATCTGAGACCGAAGCAGAGGAGCCTGAAGGCGTTCCACCTCTGAATACTGAATCTGAGGAACCTGAAGAAGAAGGTGAACAGAAATGATCCAGCAGGAAAGTAGAGTTAGGGTTGCCGATAACAGTGGGGCAAGAGAGCTTCTATGTATTCGAGTCTTAGGCGGTTCGAGGCGTCGTTACGCCGGTGTAGGCGATACGATAATTGCCTCCGTTAAGGAGGCCCAGCCTAACTCGGGAGTTACCAAGGGTGAAGTTGTTCGGGCCGTGATAGTCAGAACAAAGCATCCGATCCAAAGAGAAGATGGTCAGACTATTCGATTTGACGAAAATGCAGCGGCCCTAATCGCTGAAGGTGGCGCACCACGCGGCACCAGATTATTCGGGCCAGTCCCGTCTGAGCTGAGAACTAAGGGAATGTCCAGACTTACAGCGCTAGCTCCGGAGGTCATCTGATGGCAGCACGAATACGGAGAAACGACCAAGTGGAAGTCCTTTCAGGTAGGGATAGGGGAGTCCGAGGTGAGGTGGTAGCAGTCAATGTTCGAGAGAATCGAGCGATTGTTAATGGAGTCAACTTGGTTAAAAGACATCAACGTCCTACTGGTCCTCAAAATCCGGGTGGGATAATCGAGCGGGAAGCACCTATCGATCTCTCCAACCTCGGACTTGTTTGTAATCCTTGTGGCAGCGCTGTGAGGGTGAAATTTAATCAATTGGACGACGGTCGTAAAGTAAGAGTTTGTATTAAGTGTGACGAGGTCATGGACTGATGGTGAGTACAGCTAATATTCCAAGAATGCTTAAACAGTATAAAGAGGACGCTGTTCCTGTTTTGTTAAGAGAGTTTGGATACCAGAATTCTATGGAAGTCCCAACGATAAGTAAAATATCTGTAAATATAGGACTAGGTGAAGCTGTGACATCTTCTGGTGTGATTGAGTCAGCTAGTGAAGACTTGATGGCGATTACTGGTCAACGCCCTTTTGTTAGAAGAGCAAGAGAATCTATATCGAATTTCAAGCTGCGTGAGGGGATGCCGATTGGTCTGGCGGTTACGTTGAGAAGAAATCGAATGTGGGAATTCTATGATCGCCTAGTGAATTCATCGATGCCACGAATTAGAGATTTCCGTGGATGTTCAGATCGAGCCTTTGATGGCCGAGGAAATTATTCTCTTGGTATTTCTGAGCAGCTTATTTTCCCTGAACTTAATTTTGAAGATGTGGATCGAGTCAGAGGTTTACAGGTTAATTTTGTGACCAGTGCAAAAACTGATGAAGAGGGAAGAAGGCTGCTAGCTTTGCTAGGGATGCCTTTCCAACGAAGGTAAATTGATTGGGTTAGGAATTATCATGCCGAAAGCAAGCAAGATCGCCAAAAATAGCAAGCGAGCGATTCTTGGTGATAGATATGCTGAAAGAAGAGCTCTGCTCACGGCTGTGATTCGTGATCCAGGAGCCAGTCTGGATGAAAAGGCAGCAGCGTATGCGAAAATTTATAAGATGCCGAGAGACGGTGCTCGCTCGCGTCACAGGAATCGATGTCAGCTGACCGGTCGTCCAAGAGCGTATATGAGGGAGTTCGGAGTTTCAAGGATTACATTTCGAGAATTGGCAGTGAAGGGCATGCTGCCGGGCGTAAAGAAATCATCGTGGTAAAGGTATAAAACAATGTCAATGTCAGACCCAATCGCAGATATGTTTACTCGAATCAGGAATGCGGCCAACGCAGAGCACGCAAGTGTGTTAATTCCCCGAAGCAAAACCAAACAGGCAATAGCAGATGTTCTGCGTGGCGAAGGCTTTATTCGCGGGATTGAGGAAGTTTCTGACGAATCGAAGAACTATCTCAAATTAGAGCTGGTTTACGGGTCGGATCGAAAGGCCATGATCACAAATATTAAGAGGGTATCTAGACCTGGTCTGAGAATATATGTAGGTAATGGTGAGATTCCTAGGGTTTACGGTGGACTAGGAATATCGATTCTTAGCACCTCAAAAGGCATAATGTCGGGCAAGGATGCTTGGCGACAAAAGGTAGGTGGCGAGGTGCTGTGCTACGTGTGGTAGCGATCTCCAATAATTGGGGCGCTCGGTAATATGGCTGGCATGTAACGGTCTTGAAAATTAGTATTTTAGGTCTGGCTTTTGGCAGTAATGACGAACAAAAATAGAAGAATGCGAATGGAAATTTATTAAAGATGTCAAGAATTGGAATACTACCTATTGACATACCAACAGGGGTGGAAATCACTCTCTCGGATGCCAGATGTATTGTGAAAGGTCCTAAGGGAGAACTTTCCGAGGATATTCATCCTTTGATCACTGTCGTGAAAGAAGATTCGGCGGTCATAGTCAGTCGGGCAAATGACCAGAAACTAGCGCGCTCACTCCATGGACTGACGAGGACGTTGATCGCAAACATGGTGGTTGGAGTAACAGAGGGTTATCGGAAATCATTAGAATTCATGGGGAGTGGAATTACCGCTGACTTACAGGGGAGTACTTTGGTCGTTGAGGCGGGTTACTCCCACAAAGTGCCAGTAGAGCCTATCGAAGGTACTGCTTTTTCTAAAGACGGTAATGTCGTGCATGTGGACGGGATAAGTAAACAGGCGGTTGGTCAACAGGCCGCCCTTGTAAGACGTATACGACCTCCGTCAGGTTATCGTGCTCAAGGGATCAAGTACACAGATGAACAGCCTAAATACAAGGCTGGGAAAGCAAGAGTTGGATAATGAAATCATCCTCACGAACTAGGAGTGCGGGGCGTATTCGTCGGCATACTCGTGTTCGGAAGCGAGTTAGTGGTATTTCGTCGCGGCCGAGACTTTCGGTATTTCGGTCAAATAAATTCATATATGCCCAATTAATTGATGACGAATCAGGCACGACTCTTGCGGCGGCTTCTGATCGAGGATTAGCGGACGGCAGCAAGACCGATCGTGCTGTGACAGTGGGTAATAATCTTGCTGCAGCGGCTCGTTCGAAAGGTATAACCTCGGTGGTGTTTGACCGCGGGGGCTATCGTTTTGCGGGCAGAGTTAAAGCTCTCGCTGAGGGTGCCAGATCTAGTGGATTAGAATTTTAGTAGGTGATTTGAATGGTTAGAGAGCGCGGTAACAACGAAGACCAAGGCGACGATTCGGGAGGACTGATCGAGAAAGTAGTCTTCATCAACCGAGTAGCCACGGTTGTTAAGGGTGGTAGACGTTTCTCCTTTACGGCTGTAATTGTAGTTGGAGATGGAGAAGGAAACGTTGGGTTTGGCATGGGCCGAGCTAATGAGGTGCCCGATGCTATTAGAAAAGGCGGAGTTATCGCCAAAAGGGAAATGGAAAGTATTTCTCTGAAGGCAGGTACCTTGTCTCATGAATTGGACGCTACGTTCAAATCAAGTCGAGTTGTTATGCTTCCGGCTGCACCTGGAACAGGAATCATAGCCGGAGCTGCTGTAAGGGCGGTCATGGAATGCGCCGGTGTTACCGATGTATTAACTAAAATTTATGGTTCCACTAATCCAATCAATGTAGTAACAGCGACGATCAAAGGTTTGCAATCATTGAGAAATCCCGAAGAAGTCAGAGCTATGCGATTAGAATTGGCTCGAGCAGCATCTGACTCGGAGTAATTGGATAAAATTGAAATATGGCAAAGATTAAGATTACCTACACAAAGTCCTCAATTGGCTATCCAGCCAATCAAAAAGCCACAGTACGGGCATTGGGTCTAAGGAAAATTAGACAAATTGCAGAGCATGAGGATACGCCAGAGATTCGAGGGATGATTCAAACCGTGAGTCATTTGGTTGAAGTCGAAGAGGCGGTTTAAATGTCAGACAGCGATATCTCAAAATCATCAGATGGACTCTCCCAGCCGGACGGTGCAAAACATTCCAAGAAGAGAGTTGGTCGTGGGAAGGCTTCAGGACAAGGGACCTATGCAGGCAAAGGCCTCAAGGGTCAAAAGGCCCGTTCAGGTGGAGGTGTGAGACCCGGTTTTGAAGGCGGTCAGACGCCTCTAGTGAGGAGGCTTCCCCGGACGAGGGGATTCCGTAATTTCAGCAGGATAGAGTACCAGCCAATTAATCTGGTAACTTTGGAGAACAGATTTGCATCGGGTGCTAGCGTGGATCCAGAAAGTCTAGCTTCCCTTGGACTTATCAAGAATGTTGATGTGGCTTTTAAGATTTTGGGTGCTGGTGAGCTAGAAAAGCCCCTTAAGGTGACGGCTCCACGATTTTCTAGAACAGCGAAGTCTGCAATCGAGGCGGCGGGAGGCTCATGTACCGAAACTGCTCCCCCTGATAAGAAGATCAGAAACCGGAAACATCTGAGACAAGATTAAATCCCCAGCATTCTTGATGCGGAGATAAGGAGCTTTCCTCTTGGCCATAGCGATGCCCGACTCAGGGTCCCGAGATTCGAAGGTTCCAGCACTGTTACAGGCCGGTATGGCTGGTCTGATGCAACCAGATGTGCGTAACAAGATCATGTTTACGTTAGGGATGCTCATAATATTCAGATTTGTTGCTCATGTTCCGGTACCTGGAGTGGATGCTGACCGTCTGAGCGATACCTTTGACAATAACGCTGTGTTAGGTTTTCTGAACATTTTTTCCGGCGGGGCGCTTCAAAATCTATCAGTGGCGGCCTTGGGTGTATATCCATTTATTACAGCTAGTATTGTTATGCAATTGGCTACTCCAATTATTCCGAGATTGAGACAAATTCAATCAGAGGGTGAGGCCGGGCGGCAGAAGATACAGGCATACACCCATTGGCTGTGCGTTCCATTGGCTCTTTTTCAGGGATATGCACAGTTGCAAATTATTTCATCGCTAGGCGGATACGATGGTCTAGGGTTTGACTTGACTGGGATAGCTACCTTAGTTTCTCTTGTAGCCGGGACGATGTTCTTGGTTTGGCTTGGAGAATTGATTTCTGAGCAAGGTATCGGCAATGGAATCTCATTGATTATCTTGGGTGGTATCGTGGCGAGTCTTCCAGGCCTCCTTTCAGGCGGGTTGTTTGGGGGAAATTCTTCTGCCACGGGGGGTATTCTTCTACTCGCAGTTGTAGTTCTGGCGATAGTTGCTTTAATTGTCCTTTTTCAGGAAGCTCAGCGGCGGATACCTGTTCAGTATGCAAGATCCCAATTCCGCGGAGGCAGAATGTATAGGCAGCAGTCACAGAGTTATATCCCATTGCGCGTAAACAGCGCTGGAATGATTCCGTTGATATT
The DNA here is from genome assembly GCA_002725365.1 of Chloroflexota bacterium. GTDB lineage: Bacteria > Chloroflexota > Dehalococcoidia > UBA2979 > UBA2979 > UBA2979. The sequence continues at coordinate 6,368 of PBOW01000036.1, forward strand.
CGCTACCTCGATAATGATTTTCCCGCCCGTATTCTCCCAGTTTATTGCTGAGACGGCTGACGTCGGGTGGATCCGCTCAGTGGCCTCGTGGTTCCAAGTATATTTGTCACCGACAGGTCTGCTTTACTGGATGGGGACGTTTCTTCTAGTCGTTCTGTTTGCGTTCTTCTACACGATGGTGATGTTTCAACAGCAGAATTTAGCCGAAAATTTACAACAACAAGGTGGATTCGTACCAGGCATAAGACCTGGTCGACCAACACAAGAATACATCACGCGGGTTTTAGTAAGGATTACATGGGGAGGAGCTCTTTTCCTAGGTTTTATTGCTATTATTCCATTTTTGGCTACAGGACTAACAAACGTTAACCAGCTGCAGATAAGTGCGGCCGGTCTGTTGATTGTGGTGGGTGTGGTTATAGACACCATGCGACAAATAGAGGCCCAGATGGTCCAAAGGAATTATGAAGGGTTTGTTTCCTGATGGTGCAATGTGTGCTACTTGGCTTGCCTGGCGCCGGAAAAGGCACGCAGGCGTCAAGTATATCTTCCGCAAGAGAACTTTTACATATATCGACTGGCGATATGTTTAGGGAGGCTGCAGCGGCCGGGACGGAACTAGGTCTGCAGGCTCAGGAATATATGTCTAGAGGGGATCTCGTCCCTGACGAGGTGACGATCGGGATGCTGCTCGAGCGTATCAGCCAGCCGGACGCGATTGCTGGATTTATGCTAGATGGATTTCCACGTACTCTTCCCCAGGCATCGGCGCTGGACGAGGCTCTTGCGGCTCAGGGTACGGAAATTGACACAGTCCCGTACATAAGAGTGCCTGAGGAACTTCTGATGGATCGGCTAACAGGTCGTTGGAGCTGTCCGGAATGTTCCGATATTTATCACACTGTGACCAGGCCACCTAAGGTAGAGCAAATCTGCGATAGCTGCCTCTCGTCTCTAGTCCAACGAGCAGATGATCAGCCCGATACAGTGAAGGCTCGGTTGGATACGAATCGAGAATGGACCGAATCCTTAGCTGAGTACTACGAATCGCAGGGAAAACTTCGACTAATTGATGGAACAGGCGCGCCTGAAGATATCACGAGACGGATTTTGGAGACTCTCGATGCGACTGGCTAGAGAGAGATTTAGCTAGTGACTGTTCGGGGAGCGACATGTATGATTAATGATCTGGTCTCAAAGGCTGGATTTTATAGGGTGGGGTACCGTTTGTCATGCCTGTAACTATAAAGTCTCAAAATGAGATCGATATCATGCGTTCTGCGGGTGGTATTAATGCCGAAGTACGGGAAATGTTGCGAGAAAATATTTCCCCAGGCATTACTGGATTTGAGTTGGATCGCCTTGCACAAGAGGCAATCAAAGCTCGGGGTGCTATTGCCACTTTTCTGGGGTATAGCCCATGGGGTAAACCCCCGTATCCGGGCGCGATTTGTTTTTCAGTAAATGAGGTGTTGGTTCATGGTTTGCCAGGGAATCAAAGACTTGAAGAGGGTGATTTAGTGAGCATAGATCTCGGAGTAACGTACCAAGGATATGTATCAGATGCTGCTTTTACGGTGGGTGTTGGTGTGGTCTCTGAGGAGGCGCGATCTTTGATGGAGATTACTGAAGAATCTCTTGTACAAGGGATTTCTGTAGCTACTGTGGGTAACCGCATAGGGGATATTTCCCAAACAATTGGTGCTTGCGGTGAGGAATCTTCTTTGGGAATTATTCGCGGCTACGGCGGCCACGGTGTGGGGCGAGAGATGCATGAGGAACCTCATATACCCAATCATGGCCGCAAAGGAACTGGCTTGGAGCTCCGTCGAGGCATGGTAGTGGCTCTAGAACCAATGTTTTGTATAGGAGACCCTGCTACTCATGAACTCGAAGACGAGTGGTCCGTAGCAATTTCTGATGGATCATTATCAGCTCACTTCGAACATACGGTGGCTATTACTGATAATGGACCGGAGGTACTGACCCGGGCTTAGGCTCGGTTCTGAATTATGGCTAGATCATCAAAGAAAAAACAGCCCGCAAATAACGAAGAGGCGAGAGCTGAGAAAAAGAAAGAGGTAATCGAAGTTGAAGGGATAGTTAAAACTGCTCTACCGAACGCCATGTTCGAAGTAGAGCTTCCCAATGAACACCGAGTATTAGCTGGTATTTCAGGGCGGATGAGGATGAACTACATTCGTATTTTGTTGGGTGACAGGGTGTTGGTCGAGCTTAGTCCATATGACCTTACCCGAGGACGAATCACATATAGGTTCCGCTAGCCCTAGTTGTGACAAAGAGGGAAATTCGATGAAAGTAAGTGCTTCAGTAAAAAAACGATGCAACAAGTGTCAGGTCATTAAGCGCAGAGGCCGTATAAGAGTGATTTGCGAGACTAAGCGTCATAAGCAGCGACAGGGATAGAGAATTTTATGATTTCAGGAGTTATCAATGGCTAGAATTGCAGGGGTCGACTTACCAAGAGAGAAACAGATTATGTTTGCTCTCCCTTATATTTATGGTATTGGTCGTCCGACCGCAAAATTAATATGTACTCAAGCAAGTGTTGAGCCGGATAAAATCGTGTCCGAGCTCGACGATGATGAGATTGCGAGATTGAGATCAATTATTGATAATAACGATGATTTTGAGGGAGGACTTAGACGGTCTGTACGTTCAAATATACAGCGTTTGATAGAGATCAATTCTTATAGAGGTAGTAGACATAGGCGGGGCTTACCGGTCAGAGGTCAGCGAACAAAGACTAACGCCCGTACCCGTAGAGGTGCACGTCGTACAATCGCCGGCAAGCGCCAAGTGACGAAGTAGCAATTTCAACCCGATCGTATAGAGGAGTATAGAATATGGGTTCAGTTAGACGAGGAAGATCTCGGAGAAAAGAACGGCGGAATGTGCCTGTAGGTAAGGCCTACATCCATTCTACTTTCAATAACACCATTATTACTATTTCAGACCCCAACGGAAATGCAATAGCCCAGACGAGTGGTGGCACGGTGGGATTCAAAGGTAGTCGTAAAAGCACACCCTACGCAGCACAGTTGGCTGCAGACGCAATAATGCAGGATGTTTCTGAGCATGGTGTACGTGCAGTAGACGTTGTACTTAACGGTCCTGGTCCAGGAAGAGAGTCAGCTATTCGCGCGCTTGGTGCGAATGGTCTGCGTATTCTCTCGATCAGGGACGCAACTCCAGTTCCTCACAACGGATGTCGTGCTCGTAGGCGCCCACGAAACTAGTTAATTTAAGGATTCACAGTATGGCTCGATACACAGGACCAAAATGCCGAAAATGTAGAAGATTTCAAGCCTCCTTATGCGGAAAGGCAAATTGCGCTATTACGAAAAAAAACCTTCCTCCTGGACCACGCCCGGTAAGACGGAGGAAAATCTCTGATGCAGGCCAGCAGCTTATTGAGAAGCAAAAAGTGCGATTTGCCTACGGAGTTATGGAGAAGCAATTTAGAGGTATTTACGATAAGGCCTCTCGAATGCCTGGAGAAACCGGTCTAAATCTGATGTCACTGTTGGAACTTAGACTGGACAATATCGTATACCGTCTTGGGTTGGCCGCTACCAGATCCCAGGCTAGACAGCTAGTAACCCATGGGCTTGTTTCTGTTGATGGTCAGAAGATGTCAGTTCCAAGCGCCAGATTAAAAATAGGACAGAAAATTTCGTTTACCGAAAGAGGTAGACGCAGTAAATACTGCGAGATCTTAAAAGAAGAGATTGCAGGACGTGACGTTAAGGGTTGGTTATCTCTTGATCGAGATAACCTGACAGGTGAACTTTTGTCACTGCCAGGAGCAGGTGATTGGGAATCTATATTCAATCCAACGGCGATTGTCGAAAGATACTCTCGTTAAAAAATAGGTATTACTAGTATTGGAGGCGCAGGATGGCAGATCTACGTTTAGCTGAGATAGATATCCAGCAGGAAGATTCTGATTACATTCGAGTTACAGCAGGTCCATTAGAGGCTGGCTTTGGCACGACTTTGGGGAATGCTATGAGGCGAGTCCTGCTTTCGTCACTTCCAGGAGCGGCTATATATGCTGTTCGTGGTGAGCATATTCAGCACGAATTTCAAACGATTCCAGGAATTAGGGAAGACCTAATAGAGTTGATGCTTAATTTGAAAGAAGTCCGGCTCCGAGCTAATGCGGATCGGCAAGCACGTATGACCCTTGATTCCAAAGGCAAAGGCGTGCTGACAGCGGCAGATATTCAAACGACAGCTGATTATGAAATAGTTAACCCTGATCTTGTGATATGCCATGTTGATGACGCCGATGCAAGCCTATCTATTGAGCTATTCGTGCAGACTGGGAGAGGGTACATACCTTCCGATCAGCTTGAGCAAGCCGGTGAAACGGTTTCTATCGGTCTCATTCCGCTTGATCAAGTGTATTCACCTATACGACGAGTGTCCTATGAAGTTAATGAAATACAGCAAGCTGGAGAGGCTTACGATAGTCTCGCATTGGAAGTTTGGACCGACGGGACTATCTCGGGTAGTTCAGCAATAAGTGAAGCGTCCGATATTTTAGTTTCGCAACTCACGCCATTCTCATTGATGACGGAGGGAAGACTGCAGCTCGATGTGTCTCCAGTTTCACCTATCCTTGAGCTCCCAATTGAGGAATTAGCTCTTTCGCAGCGTGTGAATAATCTGCTTCGCAGATCTAAAATCGCGACCATTGGGGCTGTCCTCGAGCATAGCAAAGAAGAACTGCTCACTCTTCGCAATTTTGGAGAACTGGGATATACCGAGTTAATCTCGGCGCTTGAAACCAAAGGTTTCCCCGTGCCAAAAGGTGAAAGCGAATCAGAGGTCTTAACGGACGTATCATCTGAGAGTGCTTCAACTGCTGCTAATTCCGCATCAGACGACAATGTAGTTAATGATGATGAGCCAACCAGTGCACTCGCTGCAGCTTTGCGCGACGCTATGAAAGAACGTTCCAATACAGAAGAACGCTAGAGAGTTTACGACAGGCTCGATTAGAAAGTTTAGGGGCACAATATGAGACATAGACAGTCAGGTAGGCGTTTCGATATGCCCACTGGTCAGCGAAACCACATGTTTCGGATTCTCACTCGCACTGTTCTCACTAGGGGAGGAGCATTCACTACCGAAGCTCGAGCTAAAGAGATCAGAAGAGTGGTTGATCGGATGATTACACTTGGTAAGCAAGATAGTGTCCACGCTCGCCGGCAGGCCCTGTCTTTTATAGCGGATCGAGATGTTGTACAGACACTTTTTGATGACGTGGCACCGCGTTACGCCAGTCGATCTGGCGGATATACGCGCGTAGTGAAACTTGGTCGACGTAAAGGTGACGCGGCTCGCGTGGCAAGAGTAGAGCTGGTCTAGTAGTGGTCACTTGTAAATAATTATGAAATTGCCGGAACTCCTATCACCCACCCACCTTGCACTAAAGCTTGAGTACGACGGGTCGGCTTTCTTTGGCAGTCAACGCCAATTAGATGTGCGCACTGTACAGAGTGAGCTCGAGCAGGTGTTGTCAGATTGCTTGAATGAGAAAATCTCAACGAAATTTTCTGGCAGGACGGACAGCGGAGTACATGCTTTGGGACAAGTAGTTTCATTTTGTTCAGATAGTGTTTCCAGGTACGATATTGGTTCGGTGTTCGGAATGATTGATTCACGTTTACCTGATGATATCAATCTCGTTGATGTTGCCAATGTGTCAGATGATTTTGATCCTCGTAGAGACGCGGTGTCCCGGACCTATAGGTATAGGATTGTTCACGGTAGAGGTAGATCGGTGCTATCACGCAGGACCGCTCACGTGCTGCGAAAGAGATTAGATGTGTCAAGCTTGATAGATGCCTTGGAGTTATTGCCACTCGAAGAAGTCGACTGGGCCCCTTTTGCCGCCAAAATGCCCGATCACTACCCCACTCGCAGGAGATTACTGTCTGCAACTGCGGCGTTAGTTTCAGATAGTGAATTAAATTTACATTTCACAGCGAGTGGTTTTTTGTATCATCAAGTTCGAATTATGGTGGGTGCTTTGCTGCGTGTCGCCATGAATAAGATCAGTATTTCTGAATTTGAAGACTTGCAATATGGTGAAATAGGTTCTGCAGGTCCGGTCGCACCTGCAGAAGGACTCACTTTATGCAATGTGAGCTATCCGAGCGGACTTGTGAACTGGGTCCGTAGCGGTGAAGAAGAGCAATTTGTTCCGCTAGAGCGACCTTTGTTGGAACTAGCTGTGTGATTTGGAGTAGCAGATGACAGTACTAAAGAAACGTCGAGTCAAGGGTCCTAAAACATCCCGACTGCGCGCTTCGGAGATAACCCGAAGCTGGCATGTAGTGGATCTTACAGGAAGACCTTTGGGGCGAGTGGCCTCTGAAATAGCTGGCCTTTTNCTGGGTAAGCANAAGGCCNCATATGAACCGCATTTAGTGATGGGCGATTATGTGATTGCTATTAATGCGGCAAAGGTNATACTTACTGGGAATAAGTCGACAGAAAAGAAATACTATAGGCATACTGGATATCCGGGTGGAATCAAGGAACGTACCTTTGCAGAGCAGATTCAACGGGATCCGCGCAAGGTGATTGAAGCTGCGGTAAAAGGAATGTTACCAAGTGGTGCTCGCGGTTATGCGATGCTGAATTCACTTAAAGTTTACTCGGGGGCCGAACATCCTCATCAAGGACAGATAGGTCAAACGATTTCTCCGAATTCCCAAGCAACTTCGGCTAGCAAGCCATCAAAGATGAAAGATNTTGGTGAAGATATAGCGCCAGCGGAGGATACTGACACCANTGTATCAATGTCAGAGGAAACTGTTGTGAAAGCAACTGATACTGCNTTACCGTCGGTTCGATTGACTAGAGCGGTATCAGCCTACAAACGGGACGAACTAGATGAGGAAGCCCGTGCATTAGGTATTGAAATACAAAATGGCTGGAAAAAGGGTGATGTATACAGTGCGATTCAGACCTACTACAGTGAAAATCCATTGGAGGGTTAGAGATGGTTTCGGACGGACAATATTATTATGGACTTGGTAGACGCAAGTCTTCTACTGCTCGAGTTCGGCTTTACCCGGGAAGTGGCGGAGTAGTGATAAATGGAAGACCTATGGAAAGTGTTATCCCGAGAGAGATACTGAGGGAAGATATGCTTAGGCCGCTTAGTGTGACAGGTACCCGTAGNGGCTACAACGTGCAGATACTCGCCAAGGGTGGCGGTGTAACCGGTTGGGCTGGTGCTATTCGGTTGGGTATAGCTCGCGCTCTATTGCAGGCAGATCAGTCCCATAGGTCTGTCTTGAGGCAACATCAACTTTTAACCAGAGATGCTCGGGTAAAGGAAAGAAAGAAACCGGGCCTTGTTGGTGCTCGGCGAGCCAAGCAGTTCACTAAACGCTAGCGGAGAGTATTGGCCCGGCCTGTCCGGTATTGCTGTGGCGCCTATCAGCGCAACACGGTTTTCCGGTAGTGCCTCAGTTCTGCGATGCTTTCGCGGATATCATCTAGAGCCCTATGGGTATTTTTCTTCTTGAATTCTGGATTGTCTGGATACCATCGTCTAGCGAGTTCTTTCAACGTTGACACGTCAACATTTCTGTAATGCAGGTATTCATTTACTGCAGGCATTTCATTTCGCAAAAATAGCCTGTCTTGTCCTATGGAGTTTCCGGCCAACGGTGCGGTGCCTTTTCCCACCCATTGNTCAAGAAAACTTAATGTCATTTGCTCTGCATCTGAAATGGTGATCTCNGACGACGTCACTCGTTCTATTAGCCCNCTNCCAGTGTGAGTCGTGACATTCCAGCTATTCATCTGATCTAAATCATCCGATTCGCGTGAAATCGCTAAGGAGNGTCCTTCAGCTAGGAGCTGTAGATCTCCGTCGGTGATCAGGGTTGCAATTTCCAAAATGACATGTTTATCAGGATCCAGGCCGGTCATTTCAAGATCGATCCAGACTAGTCTGTGGGGGTCGTTTTTCTGCTTAACCAAAATCTATTTCCATACAAAATTCAAAGCGGTAGATCTTCATCTTGTATACCTCGACTTCGATATACATTACGGACAGCCTCTCGGATTTCGTTTTCGTTCTTATAACTTGAATTTGGTATCAGTCCTAGTATTGAAGCTACTTCCCTATCGATACCGCCCTTGTCTCTACCCATATTTAGTATGGCTGCACGGGACATAGGATAATGAAATCCCTTAAAAGCCAGTTCATAGTCTTGCTTTGTCGCATGCGGTTTTCTCATAGATTCAACTCCAAGTGGTGTAACCGATTTGATTACAATGTTCGTAACACCATTACATTTCTACTCGAACTAGAAGGGTACCTCAAGTAAATATTTTACGAAAGGCATTAACTTGAGATACACTTGACCTCCTCGGAGGATGACTATGCCACTGTATGAATATTACTGTGAACCGTGTAACGGAGTGTTCGAACTCGTAAAGCCTGTTCGCGAGGCTGAAAAGAATCAATTATGTATCGAGTGCCACGCTGAGTCAGCGCGGATTATGTCTCGGGACTGGGCCGCGTTCACATTCAGAGATGGCTTTCCACGTAAAATTCCGGATGATGGAACTTACTGGCATCTAGGTCAAAAAGTCTCTAAGCCTATGACCCGGTCGGGACCCTTGGGCCAACATCCTGAACTGCAAGCAAAAGGTACACCCGAACATCTTCCGCCGAGTGTCGAAGAAATTCAACGTTTCGAGGCTATGAAAGATATTGAGCGTGAAGGCAAGGAAGCCATGGGGGCGCAGTACGTTAATTCTGAGTGGAGCGTGAACTCAGATATGCCTCAAAGACTAGCTCAACCCACNTCTAATCAGCGNGTCCAACGCGAGAGGTCAGCATTTTTTGAACGAGAGAAAATCAAAAACCGTCGCACGAATTCAAAACTTGCCAGAGAGCGTGCCCTTCGGAGCAAGAATACTTAGGTTGAATCAGCTGCCTTAGAGCTCCTGTGTGAATAGATTAAATAGCCGAGAAAAACAACGCATCCAGCTAACGCGAATGTGGCTCTGCGACTAGATAACTCAGCTACTATCCCTCCTCCTAGGCTTCCAACAAGTATGCCGGTGGCAAAGGCCATGGATAATAGACTGGCAACAGTTGATTGACCCAGAGTTCTTCCGACTTGTACCTGTGTCGCTGCCGCAATGACCTGNGTGATGGCGCTACCGGTACCGGCCCCGAAGATGAATGCNATTAATAGAATCCAATAGTTGCTGCTGAACGCTCCGGTAAAGTATGCAACAACTACTAGCAGCGTACCGAATGCAGCCATTTTTCGCTTTGAGTATCGATCGGCGAAGGGACCAATTAACGGTTGCAGCGCTCCTCCCGCAAATTGTTGCCCNCCTATCAACACNCCCACTGCGGTCGCGCTAGTTCCTAAATCTTCTTCGAGTAGTACCGGAATAAATGTAAAGGACACTCCGATCGCGCAGGACACAGACGCTCGAAGAGCAAATATAGCTTGTACAAGGGGATTTGCGCATATGGTGCTCCAACTTATTACGTTCGCTGACGAATTTGCACGTGAAAAATCTTCAGATGTTTTATCGCTGCTAACCATACGGAAACTTCGCGATATTTTGGAGTCGGTTGGCAGGCATGTTGAAACAAGTATGGTGGCGAGTAAAAATAGACCTGCCATTGCAATGAAGATAATATTGATGCTTGTATAGTCTCTCAATATTCCTGCAGCTAGTGGTCCAAGCCCAAAACCGACGAAGTCGAAGAGCGTGAAGGTACCCATATATTTTCCTTCTTGTCCCCTAGGGGTTATCGATCCAATGTACGATTGAGACATCGGAAAAATAAGAGCAGATCCAATGCCAGAGAATGCTCTGAAGAAAACGATTTCGAGTACGGATCCAGAGAAAAACCAACCTATAGCGGTGATCACATATGTGAAGAGACCGAACGCAAGGAACCATTTTCTACCAAATCTATCGCCGAGGCGCCCAACAAAGGGTGAAATCGCAAGTTGTGTCACGGTAAAAGCAGGGTATGCCAATCCTCTTGCAATATCGTTACCGCCCATCTCGCCAACAAAAATTGGAATTATTGGGGTGGCCGCTCCAAGTCCCATGGTGGCCATCATCATGGCGAACCCAACAATTAGAAATCCTCGAGAAAGCATTGATTAATGGTAGAGGACCTATAGAATGGGTCAATCGATAAATTCNACATAACTTTTTGTTTTACTGGAGGTTCAGTATGGAAACAAGGTATCTTGGCAATTCGGGCCTAGAAGTCTCACTAGTGGGATTAGGTTGCAACAATTTTGGTAGGAGGTTGGATCAAGCGCAGACGAGCGAGGTAGTCAGCGCTGCAATTGATAAAGGGATCACTCTTTTTGACACCGCTGATATCTACGGCGGCGAGGGAAGATCCGAACAATACCTNGGTAACGCTATCAAGGGCAAACGTGANNNCGTCATAATAGCAACTAAATTCGCTGGTGATATGGGTGAAGGGCCAATGAAGCGAGGGGGATCCCGGAAGTACATCATTGAGGCAGTGGAAGACTCATTACGGCGTCTGGATACTGATTATATAGATTTGTATCAGATGCATTTCCCGGATTTACATACGCCAATTGAAGAAACAATGAGGGCTCTGGATGATCTTATACGGCAAGGTAAAGTCCGATATCTAGGCCATTCTAATTTTACTGGATGGCTCATTGCACACACCCATCACGTGGCTATGCGGGATGCCCTCAATCCGTTCATTTCAGCACAGAACCACTTTCATCTTCTAAATCGGGAAGTCCAACCAGATGTACAACCGGCTTGTGAGAAATTTGGTCTCGGTATACTCCCGTACTTCCCTCTCGCCTCGGGATTACTGACAGGGAAATACCGTAAAGGATTAGAGCGTCCGCAAGGTGCAAGGCTAAGCGATGGTCCGATGGCTGACAGGATGTTGACTGAATCGAATATGGATAAAGCGGAAGCACTATTTGAGTTTGCTGCCACGCGAGGACACACATTATTAGAATTAGCGTTTTCTTGGCTTGCGCAACAGCCTGCGGTCTCATCGGTTATCGCCGGAGCTACGAGCGTAGAGCAAGTAGAATCGAACGTAGAAGCTACTAATTGGATATTGACGGATGAAGAACTGGCACAGATAGAGGATTTATTGGCTGATATGTCCTGACTCGTGTGGGTCCAAAATATGGTTATAGAGCACACAGAACTGCGAATTACTGCGTTGGATATCGCCCGGCCGGGAGCCTTAGAGCAAATTAGAAGCTATTTTCGAGATGATCGTGATATCGGTGCATACGCACTGGCCTATATGAATCCTCTTCGTATTAACCGCGGTGATTTTTACCAGAAGTTTTTAGATTCTTCAACTTATTATTTCTGCTCGAGCGGCGAGCGAGCCGGGATGGTAGTACTGACTAAGGCAAGTAATCCGCTGCTGCAAGTCTTTGGCGATCCCACTCTCATTAAGAGTGCACTCAAAAGGATCCCGGTTGCAAAAGCGAGATATCTAGCGACCGCTAGTCCTCATCATGAAGAGGTGCTAAGTCAAAGTTACCGATTGGACAATATTCTGCGGATGAGTCGGATGAGTTTAACGCCAGAGCATTTCATTGAAGGCACATATAACTTTAATGATATTGAACTAGTGAGACTGCATGGGAAACAAATACATGACATTAATAATTTGTACCGCGAGAGTGATGGTCCATATAAATATTCCTCGAACGCTATTGATCATGGAGTCTATTGGGGTGTGAGGAATAGGGGCCAGTTAGTTTCTATTTCTGGGACTCATGTTGTCTCAACAGTGGAGAGGATCGGAATTGTGGGAAACGTCTTCACTAAACATGAATTTCGTAGTCGAGGTTTTGCTCAAATGGCGACTTCGGCAGTAACTCGATCCCTCATAGATATGGGCTGCCACGATGTGGTTCTGAGTGTGGATCCGAATAACGGACCAGCAGTTAATGCGTATAAGAAATTAGGCTTTAATCTGAAATCTAGCATAATTGAGTCAAGGCTGCGGAGTCGCCCGAAATTTAAGGTTGCGCAGACACTGAATCGTCTAGGGTTGAATAGATGGATTTGAACTTCGTTGGCCTGTGATGCCTGTGCAGAATGTGAAAAGAGGAGATTGATGAGTGACCAGACCGTCGTTGGTGCCGTAGCCAATTCAAGCCTAGCTGCTGCGGGAGTTGCTCGGATAGACTGGGCATTCAGAGAGATGCCAGTGCTTAAGGGGATTCGTAAAAGATTCGATGAGACCAAGCCGCTTGCAGGACTTAAATTAGCAGCATGTCTGCATGTGACCACTGAAACGGCTAACTTGATATTGACTCTGAAGGATGGCGGCGCGGATGTTCGCCTTTGTGCTTCCAACCCACTTTCAACACAAGACGACGTAGCTTCAGCTCTACTACACAACTACGGTATTTCCACCTGGGCAATAAGTGGAGAAGATACTGACACCTACTATCAACATTTGAATGCAGCACTTGATTTTGGGCCACATATCACGGTTGACGACGGAGCTGATCTCGTTGCGATCCTGCATAGCACTAGGAAAGATCTCTTATCTGGGTTAATCGGTGGCACCGAGGAGACGACTACCGGGCTCACCCGGGATCGAGCTCTGGCAGCATCAGGAGAACTTCAGTACCCAATTATTGCAGTGAATGACGCGGACACCAAACACTTTTTTGATAACCGTTATGGGACTGGCCAGTCAACACTTGATGGCGTGATANGAGCCACCAATATCCTAATCGCAGGGAAGGTAGTAGTGGTGAGTGGCTATGGCTGGTGCGGCAAGGGGGTAGCGCAGCGAGCAACTGGGCTAGGGGCCAATGTTGTGGTTACCGAGGTCGATCCTGTGAGAGCCTTGGAAGCTGTAATGGATGGCTTTAGGGTGATGCCTATAGTGGAGGCCGCCAAACTTGGGGACNTATTCATTACGGTTACTGGCAATACTGATGTTGTTGGAGAGTCAGCTTTCGAGGTTATGAAAGACGGAGCGATACTTGCCAATTCAGGGCATTTTGATGTAGAGGTCAATGTGCGATCTTTGTCTGACATGTCGGAGTCTGTTCAGATGTTACGGCCCTTTGTGGAAGAATATCGATTGACTGATGGCAGGGCTTTGATAGTTCTAGCGGAAGGTCGAGCTGTCAATCTAGGGGCTGCAGAGGGCCATCCAGCTTCCGTAATGGATATGTCCTTTGCAAATCAGGCTCTTTCGGTAGAGTATCTGGTAAATCAACATCAAACCCTTGAGAATCAAGTATATTCTGTGCCTCGAGACATCGATAATGAGATTGCACGACTCAAGTTGGAATCCATGGGGGTTGAAATCGACTCTTTGACTGCNCAGCAGGAAAAATATCTCAATTCCTGGCAGGAAGGCACCGAATGACAATTACTCTATTTTCAAGTGAGTCAGTAACTCAGGGTCATCCTGATAAGCTTTGTGACCAAATCTCTGACTCAGTGCTGGATGCCCTACTTTCTCAAGATCCAACGTCTCGCGTCGCCTGCGAAACGGCCACTACTACTGGAACCATATGGGTGTTCGGAGAAGTTGACACTGGTGGCTACGTTGACATTGAGCAACTAGTCAGAGAGACAGTTCTTCAAGTAGGTTATTCGGGTCATGAGTTTGGATTTGACGGGAACTCTTGTGGTGTTCTGAACTCAATTTCAGGTCAATCACCAGATATTGTGAGGGGAGTTGATCGATCGAGTGAGACAGATCCATACGATCGCNTAGGTGCAGGCGATCAGGGAATGGTCTTCGGCTACGCATGCGATGAAACTGAACAAGNTTTTGAGAATAACCATGCCACGACGAGCAGTGATCGGTTTCGCGGTCGGTTCATGCCGCTGCCAATTTCACTGGCGCATGATTTGACCAAAAAATTAGACACAGTGCGCAAATCTGGCACAATACCTTGGCTTGGTCCAGATGGAAAGAGCCAAGTCACGATTGCTTACGAGGACGGCAAACCTAGTTATATAGACACGGTGTTGATATCGGCCCAGCACCTTCCTGACGTTTCGATGGAAACTATCCGAGAGGCATTAATCGAGGAAGTGATAAAAGAGACCTGTCCTGGATACCTGCTCACTGCTGCTACCAAATATTTAGTCAACCCGACCGGTAGATTTGTGACAGGAGGGCCCATGGGTGACGCTGGCCTGACTGGACGGAAAATTATCGTTGATACTTACGGGGGTGCCGCCCGTCACGGCGGTGGCGCATTCAGTGGCAAAGATCCGTCGAAAGTTGATCGCTCAGCTGCGTATGCTGCTCGGCATGTGGCAAAGAATATAGTTGCCGCAGGCCTAGCTAGTCGCCTTGAGGTCCAAATTTCCTACGCTATAGGCGTTGCTCAACCGGTCTCCGTTCTGGTCGATTCATTTGGAACCGCGATTAGCGCAGATCTTGATCTAGCCAAGGTTGTCGAGGCTCATTTTGATCTCCGGCCTGGGGCAATAATCGAGAGATTCGACCTGACGCGACCAATTTATCAACAGACAGCCAGCTATGGTCACTTTGGCAGGAACGATCTAGAACTTCCTTGGGAACAGATCGATATGGCTGAGTCGCTCCGTGAATTCCGATAAGCAAATTACCGTCAGAGAGAATTGCGATAAAGGATGTTAGCAATAATTTTGGCGGGCGGTCTTGGATCGAGACTTCTCCCACTGACGGAGAGGCGGCCTAAGTCACTTATACCGGTGGCCGGTCGACCGTTAGTGACTTATCTCTTAGATCAACTCTCACTTGCCGGTGTAGATCACTTTGTATTCGCTGTGTCAGAGGCGACTTACTCACTTTTGCGCACTGGCATCGGTTCTAGTTACAAAGGAATTCCCGTCGATTATTCAGTCGAGTCTCGCGCACTCGGGTCAGCCGGCGCGATTGCCTTGGCGACACAAACTTATAAACCTCAAGGTAGTTTTTTTGTGGCAAACGGTGATGTTGTTACGCTTTCTGATTTGTCCCAGATGTTAGAGATACATCTCAGCTATGGGAATTCAGGAGCTCAAGTGTCGATCCTCCTCCATGAGGTCCCCGAGGTGACTCACTACGGAGCTGTGGAAACTGCCGGGTTGCGAATATCGAGATTCTTAGAGAAGCCGCAAGCCGGCCAGACAGATTCTAATCAAATAAATGCCGGGGTTTGGCTATTTGAACCAGAAATATTAGACACCCTCAAAAATGGCATATTCAGTCGTGTCGAGGAAGATTTATTTCCTAGACTTGCTCAGAGCGGAGCGGACATCATCGGCATACC
>PBOW01000037.1 GCA_002725365.1 Chloroflexota bacterium
TACTGTGGGCTGCGCTAGTAGCTGCGTGCATTGGCGTGGTGCTCGCAAAAATAGAAGATAACTCGCGCCTGACACTAGATAGTGTGGTCGGAATAGTTCTTGTTGGTGGCATGAGTTCTGCTGTAATACTAATGTCGCTGACCCCAGGGTATAAACCAGAACTTGTTACATACCTGTTCGGTAGTTTATTGAGTATCAGCTGGAACGATATCTACTTCCTGATAGGGTTCTTCGTAGTCACTCTGATCCTCTTCAAGCTGCAGTGGCGGACTCTAGTGCTAACCACCGTCCATGGGGAACTCTCGAGTGTCCTAGGGTTGCGGACATCTGCGGCAAAATATTTCTTATTCGTCGGGACTTCAGTTGCTCTCATCGCCGGTGTAAAGCTTCTCGGTGTCATACTTATCTCTGCCCTGCTCATCATCCCGTTCTCTGCGGCCAATCAAGCCACCCGCTCGCTGCGAAGCTCGCTTATCGTGACCGAATGCCTTGCCATAGGCGGTACAACCGCTGGAATTATATGTTCGTACGTTTATGATCTACCGACCGGACCCGCAATCGCCCTGATCTTCGTTGCACTGTTCCTCCTGTGTGTTATCGTCGGCAAAATTATTTCACGCCCTGTTCTGGTACACGAACACAACCAATAAATCCACCCAGTAATCGGCCACATAACCCCAAATTCAGGCCAATTAAGTGCATAAAATGTAATTAATTTTGCCTATATTTTGAAAAAGTAAATTACGCCATTCCCTTAGAAAAAAACTTAAAATTGTACAACGATTGTTGGCACAAAGTTAGCAACGTATTTTCGTGCAGTTAGCAGGAGTTGTTAACGGCAAAAGAAAGGAAAANGGCATGAATATTTCATGGCTAAAGCGAGGGGTCCTTTTGGCAGTCCTTGCATTCGCATCACTCGCGGTAGTTGCTTGCTCCGATGATGATGACAGTGCAAGTGCAAGTACAGCTAACGGCGACTCCCACGAGCACGCGGACACTCTACAGACCGTTAAGGACAGAGGTGTGTTGAAGTGCGGTATTTCTGGGTCACTCCCAGGGTTCAGCCAGCTTGAAGCTGACGGAAGCTACACCGGATTTGATGCTGATTACTGCCGAGCAGTGGCAGCAGCAGTATTCGGAGACTCCACNAAGGTTGAATTCGTTGAGACAACAGGAGCGAACAGGTTCGAGACACTAGCGAGTGGCGAAGTAGATGTTTTAATTAGAAACACCACTTGGACACTAAGTCGTGACTCAGACCTCAAGCAGTCCTTCGCAGCCCCNACGTTCTATGACGGACAGGGAATGATGGTAAAAGCTGATTCTCCGTTTCAGACTCTCGAAGACATGGACGGTGCAACCATCTGTGTAAACCAAGGAACAACTACAGAATTGAACCTTGCTTCACAATTCCTGGAAAGAGGATTGACTTACACGGCACTCACATTCGAAACAACTGACTTGCTGCAGGAAGCATTCCTTGCGGGTCGATGTGACGGATGGACGACAGACAAGTCAGGTCTAGCGTCGAGACGTGGNGTCTATCCCGAAGGTCCTGACGCGCTCAGGATTCTAGCTGTCACTATGTCGAAAGAGCCTCTAGGACCTCTAACACGACATGGTGATGATGAGTGGTTTGACATCGTGGCATGGGTGACTTTCGGAACATTCCAAGCGGAAGAACTCGGTGTAAGCAGTGCGAATGTTGACGCGCAAATTGCTAACCCGGACAGCGTAGCTGTTGCTCTAATGCTTGGTGTTGGTTATGACGGCGGAGACGTTACTGATATGGGTCTGGCAGTGGGTCCGCAGTTCATGCAGGCTGTTCTAAAACAAGTCGGTAACTATGGTGAAATTTACGAGAAAAACATTACTCCACTTGGACTCGAGAGAGAAGGTTCTCTGAACGCTCTTTGGACAAATGGTGGTCTAATTTACTCTCCACCAATCCGATAGTTTGACTTGGTCAGAGACATCACTGACTTAAGCGACTGAAATTTGAACCGACTATATTGCCTGTATCTAGCGGGCAATATAGTCGGTTCCTCATATAAAATAGCTAACGAAAATCCTATCCGTGACGAGATCATCAACTAATGAGTAACCTAGTTTCCTTCTGGTATCGCTCTTTCTACCGGAGAACAATTATCCAGGGCGCCGTTATTTTGTTGGTGGTGCTGGTTGGCCTTGCCTTGATAGAGCAAGTATCCAATATAGAAAATGTACACTCCCCGCGCTTTTCGTCTTCCATCCCTTTTATAACGTTTGATTTTCTCGATGCACGTGCCGGAATAGACCTGTCACACGGTCTGATCTTTGACATCGATAGTAATGACAGCCGTATGGACGCAATCCTTAACGGTGCATGGAATACCATACGACTGGCGGTGGTACTTATCGTATTTGCCAGTCTCCTAGGCTTACTTATTGGTGTAGGCCGACTCTCCGATTTTTATTTGATTCAGAAAGCTTGCACTATATACGTAGAAGTATTGCGTAATATTCCAGCACTCCTACAGATATACATCTGGTACACCGTCGTCTGGTTTATCACGCCGCCTATCGCGGAAGCGGCTCATATTAATATAAGTTTCTTTGGGGCCAATATCCTAACAGATGCAGTCATTGTTTCGAATAAGGGCCTGGCTATCCCCTGGTTTGTTCGAGAGTCACAGCTTGGACTCTGGTTTTTATTGGGTCTTTTCGCCTTGGTAATTTCGTTGATCGTCAGAAGATTCCTGCAAAAACGCCAAGATGAGCTTGGCGGAAATCAAGGAACAAATCGCTACCCTGCTCTGATATTTTTTGGAGCACTGATTCTTGCATACGTGGGTCTTGGTGCCCCGTTCACGACAGAAACTTCGTCAATCGTCAGTTCAGGTGCTGGCGGCGCAATAAAAAATTATGGCGGCGGAATGGTCATCACCGGAGAATTCCTCGCAATAGTAGTGGCACTTGGATTTTATACGGCTTCGTTCATTTCGGAGATAGTTCGAGGGAGTATTCTCGCGCTACCCGCCGGACAGACTGAAGCAGCTAAAGCTCTTGGTCTTTCAGCGTACCAAAGACTGACTCTGATAATACTGCCGCAAGCGCTACGAACGATGATTCCGCCACTTGGAAATCAGTACATAAATATGACGAAAAACACTAGTATCGCAGTAGCCATCGGATTTTCTGATGTCGTCTTTGCGACAAGGACGATTTCAAACAANGCAGGCCATAGTCTGGAAATTTTCACGACGCTACTTGTTTTGTATCTACTGATGGCGCTAGTTATCTCATCCATAATGAATAGTCTGAACTGGTACGTTCAGCGATCTGGCATATAGAGGGGAGGAGTTCTAATCATGACCGAAACACCTCAGCCTCGAGCATCTTTGCTGGCTCGTATACAACACAGCTACCGTGAATCGGATGCGAGTGCTCAGCTATTCAAAACTAAAACACACACCGTTATCACAATNATCTCGGCAATCACAGCGATATGGGTATTAGTTACTTTGACTAACTGGATGTTCAACGCAGAATGGCAAGTTATTCTCGACAAGCGACGACCGTTCTTAGTCGGAAAATTCCCGGCAGACCAGATGTGGCGAATATGGCCAGGGGTATGGATATTCGGGGCACTCCTCGGACTTTCTTCCGGTCTCTGGATGCGACCGGGGAAAAACACTGCCATTACCATAGCGGCCGGCCTCGCGATACTTTCATTCTTGTTAGTGGAGCTAGATTCGACCGCCATCAACCTCGCGCTGATCTTACTGTTGGCGCTCGCCGGCTACGTTGTGGCAGTAAGAGCTCAAGACTCTCCATCAATTCGGTCTCTGGTCTCAAGAGTAACCGTAGTAACTTGGGCCCTACTTATACCACTTATGATCATCCTTCTATTCGTTGGAGACGCACCTCCTACCAGCTACTGGGGCGGCATTTTTGTTAACGTCATGCTCGCTGCGATTGCAATTGTGGTCGGTACTCCGGTGGCGGTCTTTCTTTCCCTNGGACGATCTCTTGATGGATACCCCGCAATTCGAATTGCGTCGACCGNCTTCATCGAAGTTGTTCGNGGTGCACCGCTTATCGCCTGGCTTTTTATGGGCCGTTTTGTACTGCCGTTTATTCTTCCAAGTTGGTTCGGAATGAATGAAGCCGACGTGATATTTAGAACTATGATCGTTCTCATCTTATTCAACGCAGCTTATACAGCTGAGGTAATCCGCGGCGGTCTACAGGCTATACCTAAGGGACAATATGAGGCGGCTGATTCCCTTGGATTAGGTTACTTCCAAACCCTGCGTACGATCTCATTGCCGCAAGCCTTTAGAGCGGTCCTCCCGTCTCTGATTAATCAATATATTGGATTATTTAAAGACACGACGCTTGTTTACCTAATTAGTGTTGTCGATGTTCTGGAAGTCGGCCGAAAGGCCTTCAATGAATTAGATTACACAGGTACTGCGCTTGAAGTCCTCGTCTTCGTTGGGTTTATTTTCTGGTTAGTCACATTCTCGATGTCAGCGATTAGCAGACGCGTTGAAGCGAACATGGGACTCGGTAGTCGGTAAAAGTACATTGGAGCGACAAATGACAAATTCAGAACCAAATCAAGCAATAATCCAAGCTCGAGATGTCGAAAAATGGTTTGGCAATTTTGCGGCCTTGAAGGGGGTATCTGCTGATATCCGAGAGGGCGAAGTAGTCGTGGTACTCGGTCCTTCAGGATCTGGGAAATCGACATTTATCCGCTGTATTAACCAACTGGAGGAACATGAGGTTGGAACTATTATTGTTGACGGCATCGAAATAAATGATGACTCCCGTAATCTACAGAAAATCAGGTCTGAAGTGGGCATGGTGTTTCAACAGTTCAACTTATTCCCGCACCTCACGGTGCTGGACAATGTCGCACTGGCTCCAAGAAAAGTAAAGAAAATGCCTAAGGCCGAAGCAGAGGAACTGGCAATGGCTGGTCTCACTCGAGTCGGTATTCCCGAGCAGGCTGAAAAATTCCCAACACAGCTATCTGGTGGACAGCAGCAGAGAGTAGCTATAGCAAGGGCATTGGCAATGCAGCCCAAAATAATGCTATTTGACGAACCTACTTCCGCCCTAGATCCCGAAATGATCAAAGAAGTCTTGGACGTGATGCGTGAGCTGGCCGAATCAGGAATGACTATGATCGTGGTTACACACGAGATGGGATTCGCGAAAGAAGTCGCGGATAGGTTCCTCTTCTTCGCCGAAGGATTGATNGTGGAGGAGGGCACACCGGACCATTTCTTCAANAATCCGCAAGAAGANCGGACTAAGCTNTTTCTATCACAGATACTCTAGAGCGATATTCAAGCTAGGANTCTAGTGTCTTCCGAAATGTGAGTAGGAATTTTTGCTGTTTNGCGGTTTCAAANTGCCCGCCTGCCGCACGCACGGCATCNATAGCATCCTGATCTGGTAGACCAATCATCGCNAGCACTGAAATTGCGAATAGGCCTGACCGTCCGATCCCTGCCCGACAGTGCGCAACAACTATATGACCTCGCTCAACATGGTCTACACAATTGCGGACTACATCCCCGAACACGGAGATATTCTGCGGTGTGGAAAAATCGCTTATTGGGAGATGGTAATAATCTCCTGGAAATTGATCAGATACTAGATATTCGTGGTACTCGGGAGAATAACGGACTGTTTCTGCAGTTTCAGACAAATTGACAAGCATTGATACTTTTTCACGCTCCACAGCGGCTTGCCAGTCCCCGAAATCATTTCCCTCACTACCTGGCATTTGGGAAATTAGTAGACTACCAGCTATATCGCTCGGTAAATCTACAGATCTCCCAAGCACTGAATTATTTGTCGGCACGGTGAATCAGTCTGTGGGCTGCAAGTATCTATCTCGCCAAGCCTCATCATGGTCCCAGCGGTAAGGTGTCTGCACCGTGGTACGGGGCGCAAAAGCCTTTTCTAACGTTTCGAACGCCAGATCGAGGTTCCCGACCTGAGTCTCTTCATCAAACGGCTTTCCACACGGATGACCAAGAGGAAAATCACTAAACACAAANCGAGGAACACCCACTTGCTCGACTATATCCCGAGCACATCCCAGAATTACCGTCGGGATGCCATTTGCTTCAAGGTGCCTCGCTATCAGACTCACGGTCTGATGACAGACTGGTCAGACGCCAACCAGAAGGGCAACATCAATCTTGTCCTCCCGACACATCTCCAAAATCTCAGGTGCATTTCGTTCACTTGTTACACGTTGACTGCGAAGAGTAGGTGCTCCGTAGAGACGGGGGCCCAACTCCTTAAACCGACCTTCTTTCTCAAAGTCATGAAGACGCTCAAGCGGAAGATACACCCGTTGGTCTTCGATCTGGGCATTGTTGCGATCGTAGCCGATATGGGAAATTCTAAGATCTGGCACTTCATCACTCGGCAACGTATACACACGTTTAAATTTCGCCTCATTGTTGTACGGGGCACCCGGACCTTGATCACCCTTTCCAGGCTGAAACTGAGCAGCTGTGGTAATCACGCCGAGACGAGATTCACTTAAGGGTTTCTCTAACTGAGCAAAAGGGACGTCCTCAAAACGAGCCCACTGATACGGGTTATTGAAACCTTCCTGCAAATAGTGGTCAGTCGTCCGGTCCATGTACCGGATGTACAAGGAACGGCTAGTGTCGGTTTGATTGTCGGCTAGCGTCATATTGAGCCTCTTAACTATTTCAAAATTATAGCTCGGATCCCGAGATCCAGAACCATCTCTAGATTATTCCTGCTTCCGCCAATTGATCTCGTTCTTGCTCCGATATACCCAAAAGTTGTCCGTAGATTTCGTCATTATCGTCTCCGACTCCAGGCGCGGGGTTATAGATACGTCCTGCAGCATGTGACAGTCTCGGGTAAGGGGCAGGCACAGTAACAGGACCTACATGCGGGTCATCTATCTGGACTAAATCTTGCCTCTCAGCTATGTGAGGATCCGCAAAAATATCAGCAATACTGTAGACCGGACCATACGGCACTCGAAATTCATCCAGCAGGTCGTATAACTCTTTCGAGTCGAACTCAGAAACCCACTCACGGATCATGCCGTGCAGTTCTTTCTCGTTTGCAAACCGATTTTCATGATTATCGAATTTTGGATCGAGTGGCAGGTCTGGAATTTCCATTGCGTCACAGAGTCTCTGGAAAATCTGTGGATTTAACGCAAGGATTAGCACCCATTTACCATCTTTCGTCAAAAACTGATCACCCGGAATCGACCATGAACGAACATTGCCTGCCCGCTCACGAACAATTCCTGAACGACTATATTCAGCTGCCATCGGTCCTGAATAGCTCAGGATGGATTCATATAGTGAAAGGTCTACAACTTGAGTCTCTTGGCAGTCCTCATGGTCNCGGTGATACACGGCCGCAAGTATAGCTAAAGCCCCATAGGTCCCTGAGGCAAAGTCACCCATCATGTAGCCGGGATGTACCGGGGGTTGATCCGCTTCCCCCGTCACGTAAATCATCCCGCCGATCGCTTGGCCAATACGGTCATATGAGGTGCGGTCTCGGTAGGGACCTGTCTGACCGAAGCCGGAGATACGAACAAAAATAATTCGAGGATTTGCCTGTGCGATCTCTTGTTCGCCGATTCCCCAGCGTTCCATAGTTCCCGGTGAAAAATTTTCAACGACCGCGTCTGCCGTCGACACCAATTTCTTAAATAATTCAGCCCCTTCAGGCTTTCTGAGATCCAAAGACACTGATTTCTTATTTCGCTGTAAGCCCGCTCGAGATGAATTCTGCAGTGCTGCAGTCTGACCTTTTAGCTGCGGTAATTCCACTCGTATCACCTCAGCTCCCATATCAGCGAGCAAGGTAGATGTGAAGGGGCCGGCCAATACCTGCCCAGCATCAATTATTCTGAGACCTGACAATAAGCGCTCGTGTCCACTGGTCATAATGATTTCCTAATACCTAACCCCGCCTAAAGGAACCTATATTGTAGAACTCTCTCGTGCCTGCGCAAGTATTGCATCTCACTTGAAAGTACAAAAAGTGATCAAGCAGTATGATACATTCCACTCAATTTAGTAATTCGTCCAGCATAAGGAGAGCATTATGGAGCAGCGAGAACTCGGTGATAGTGGACTGTTTTCTTCAGCAATTGGCTTTGGTACATGGGAAATGAGCACAACCACATATGGCCACATAGACGTTGACGAAGCGGCAGATGCTGTTAGTGCGGCAATTGATCATGGAATCACCTTATTCGACACTGCGGAAGTTTATGGACCTTATATTTCTGAAGAATTACTTGCCAAGGCACTTGGAAATAAGCGCAAAGATATCGTACTTGTGAGTAAAGTAGGTTTTGCGTATGACGAGGACGGAAAAAACTTAGGCAGGAACTCAAAATATGACCATGTGATTGAGCGTGCCGAAGGTTGCCTGAGACGGCTTGATACTGATTATCTCGATCTACTGCTCATTCATTGGCCAGACCATGACACACCATTTGAAGAGCCTATAAAAGCTCTTGAGCAACTTAAGCAGGACGGGAAAATCCGCCACTACGGGGTTTCAAACTTTACTCCCGAAATGATGGACGAGTGCGAACAATATGGCCATATGGCTGCGAATCAAGTGGGATACCACATGTTTGATCGACGCATGGAGTCTGCCGTACTCCCCTACTGTCAGGACAACAATATTGGGTTTATGGCATACGGCACATTGGGATTCGGACTCCTCTCAGGCGCGTTCACTTCTGATACTAGTTTCGGTGATGGTGACTGGAGAAGTAGTGGTCTCGCTTTCAAATTGCCCCTCTTCCAGGAAGAAGAGTTCGCAAAAGAACTGAAAGTCGTTGAGCGGCT
>PBOW01000038.1 GCA_002725365.1 Chloroflexota bacterium
CTAACAAGGACTATCCGAAACTGTCCGCTCGTTCGCTCGGGTGGCTCCGCTATCTGCATCGTAAAACCCATACACCTGACAATTGGGACAAAGACGGTCAGCCACATGAGCACTGGGACAATCGAACCGGAGAACCCACCACATCATGGCACCGATTCGATTTATTTGAATCGAGTTATTCAGTAGCTTTGATGGCTGATACAACTCCCGCCTGGCGCGAGGTATATAGTTCAATTCTGGACGAGATCGTCGAGAGATATTCGGGCTACTGGGCTGCTAAAGACTGGCTCGATCAGATTGGTGAAGATCCAAGGAGAGGTAATTACCCTGAAGGTTTCCTGCGTCTTCTACCGGAGCATCTTGTTGATGATTATGATGTCCCCGGATGGACGGCAAACGGCGTGGAGCCCTGGGGGCTCCAGATGGATCCTGTTGGTGCAGATGGCAATCTGTTTTATCGCGGTTGGTTCCTTGTGGTTATGGGATTGCATCGGTATGTATCAGGGGATTCAAAATGGAATGACCCGTTTGACGTTGTGAGAGACGGTGAGAACACCTTTTCCTGGACTCATGAAAAGATGGCTCGGTTTCTGCACGACCAGTGGGTTGATCGACCAGAAGGGCCGCACTGAGAGAACACTAAGATATGGCCCACGTGACTGGGCGCAGCTGGTCTCGGTCTGAGACTGTACGACATACTCTTTAGCGATTCTACGCACTCGATATATGACGAGTGGTGGGAATATACCAAGGAGTTTTATATCCCATTTGAAAACGGCCGCCCAGTGGGGACCCAGTCACTCTATTACGACCCGATAATCGATTATCACCACCTGGGCCCGAGTGCCAGTGGATTCCTTCTGTATTTCCAGACAGCAGCTCAGCATCGAGAGGATACGGTACTTTTGGTGGACAGTATGGTGGACCAGCTTGGGTGGAATGAATCACCGANTTTTATCGAGGGTGAACGGGGGATTGGTCCTCTAGTGAGGACGGCAGCATTAGCGAGAGAGTTTGGCAAGAATTCGTTATTTGAGAAATTACTATTGCTTGCTGAAGAGCACTACGAGCCAACATGGGATTCAGAGTCCGGAGAATTTACGTGGGGATTTGGATTAAACGAGAAGCACCCTCGTGGCCAGTTCAACGCTATTATGGCGTACGCTGAGGCTGGTAGTGAAGCTGCTTGGTGGCGATTGTTCAACCAGCCGAATCTTACAAAATTCAATGAGCCAACGGTCTATGGTGTCGATTTTCCGCGNGTTTCATTGACTCAGGCGTTTTATGATCCCNAAGAACGCGTGCTCACGATAGCGCTAGACGAAGGGTTACCGGATGCGCGTGGTGAACGGACTTCGTTCAGAGTACAAAACGTGGATACAGACAGTCTTGATGTGAGATCCGATGCAGATATTTCTTGGCAAGTCATTGATGACGAGTTAGAAGTGACNATTCCAGTCGGCCCATATTTCATCCAGATCAGTCATTAAACATTCTTTCAGTCAGTTTTAGAGACCCTATACTAGGGCTAACTTTGGATGAGGACTGCAATGCCAACACTAGAAGTGCGAGATGTATCTCTTGAATATTTCCAGCAAGGACCGGAGTCGTCGGTGCCAGTGGTACTGATACATGGTGCTGGTTCTTCTGCTCGCATATGGGATTCAGTTCAAACCTATTTGGCTGAATCCGGATATCAATCCTATGCGATCAGTCTGCGCGGGGCCGGTGGCTCAGATCGGACGAGAGAAAGTACGGATTATCATCCTTCGAGTTATGCAATCGACGTGAGATCTGCTTTGGATAAACTGGGGATAACGAAATGTGTGCTGGTCGGCCATTCTCTGGGCACAATCGTGGCGAGCTATATTCTGCGAGATGCTCCTGATTTAGTAGAACGACTGATCCAGATTGCAGGTCCTGCCGTGGTGAAGGAACCGAACCGTTCATCTATGACTTCCAAAACCANGGCGGGGTACGGGAAATCTTTGAGTCCGGAAGCCTTTGCCCACTGGGAGGCACAGCATCTTGGACTATCTGAAGACATACGGAAGCAACTTCGTACTGACATTGACAATAATCCAGAAGAACGATTACTTGGTCAAGCCAGGCCATGGGACGGAATTACCGACGTGGCAGCAACTATACAAGTGCCGACGCTTGTCGTACTTGGGGATACTGATGATGTTGTAGACCCGGCAGAGCCACTCGACTATTTTTTGCAACTCAACGAATCGGTTAGNCATTTACATGTATTTTCTGGNGTTGGTCATTATCCGAATGCGCAGGTGCCTGAACGACTTGTAGGTGTCTTCAAACGATTTATTACCAGCTGACCGTAGCTGATTTGGGAGGACTAAATTGAAACTGCACTCGCCACCGATCCCTACGAGAAGTTCCGACGGAAAATATGCTTTCCCGACTGTCAAGGAACCCGCTTCTGGCTCCAAAGGAGTAGTGACTTCCAATCATGTGCTTGCGTCTCATGCAGGCGTCGAGCTGCTTCTCGCAGGGGGTAACGCGGTCGATGCTGCAATAGGCACAATGTTTGCTCTGTCAGTAGTGGAGCCAATGATGACGACAGTATTTGGAGCTGGATTTACTAATATTCATATGGCTGATGGAACCGATATCGTTATCGATAATTATGCTGAGGTTCCCAAAGCAGCTACGCCGGATTTGTTTGAACCCATTCCTGATCATTTGGATCATGGTGTGGTTGATGACCTAAACCTAACTGGTCACTTGGCCGTTGGAGTGGGTGGTACTTGTCTTGGATGGGCAACTGCAATCGAGAAATACGGGAATCTTGANTTGTACGATGTGGTCGCGCCTGCCGTCCGACTAGCTACCAAAGGATTCCCAGTGAGTCCCTACCTGAAGCANAGCATCATAAATGCTGAGGCTGGATTAAGACGCTTTACGGATAGTCAAAAGGTATTCTTACCCGGTGATCATGTTCCCGAAGTGGGGCATCGGATAATTCGATCAGATTATGCAAATACACTGGAACGGATTGGGTCGGAAGGGCCTGGCTACTTGTATGGCGGTCCGCTGGGTAAAGCCATTGCTGACGATATGCGTGCTCACGGCGGACTTATCACNGAGGAAGAAATTTCGGACTACAAGATCTACGAACGACCACCAGTCATTGCAAGGATCGGTGCAGGCTACGAGATTCTTGCACCTCCGCCTCCTTCTTCGGGCGGTACTCACATTGTGCAGATGATGAATATTCTGGAGTCATATGATCTCGCGGAGGGTGGATTTGGCTCTACGGAAGGAGTCCATTTGTTGTCTGAAGCCTTGAAAATAGCCTTCGCGGATCGTACTCAATATATGGCCGATCCCTTAACCACTGATATTCCGATTGATTGGTTNATTTCCAAGGAATACGGTCNAGATCGTGCGAATGATATCGACTTGAACCGAGCTCGNCAGCATTCATACGGTGAACGTCCCGCACCCGAGCACAACGAAACGACTACCTGCTGTGCGATGGATTCTGATGGGAATGTCGTGGCATCGACAAATACCCTCCACGGAGCGTTCGGATCGAAAGTTACTGTGCCAGGTACAGGCACGCTCCTGAATAACACGATGCAACTTATGGATCCAAGGCCTGGCCGGACAAATTCTATTGCTCCAGGAAAGCGAATTCTTTCCTCCATGTCTCCTGTCATTGTTCTGAAGGATGGAGAGACAAATTTCGCTTTGGGATCAGTTGGGGGACTACGAATCTTCAGTTCTGTTCACCAGGCCATAACGAATGTGATCGTGCATGGTATGACTTTGCAACAGGCAGTTGAATCCCCTCGTATTTTTGATCAAGGGCATGGTCTCGAGATTGAAGCTTCCTTCCCAGANGTACANAATCTTCTATCCGAGCTGTCCAACTTGGGTCACGAGGCGAGTGCTCCGTTCAAGATCGGTGGAGGAATGAATGGTATATATCGAGACTTGGATACTGGACTAATGTCAGGAGTGGCATGCTGGAGAGCTGATGGCGCGCCTGTGGCCGTTGGTGGAGGCGAAGCTCTCGTAGAACCGACTGAGACGTTGGGAGTCCGTGATTGAGTTCAGACATCCAGAGTGTTCGAATTGGTGAAATATCGATTACTTGTTTGCCCGATGGTGCTGCAAATATTGACGGACATCCATATCGTGAAGATACTGACAGCGGNGAAGAAGTGGACTGGTCCTGGTACCACCATAAATTTCCGAATGACTTCCATGGGGACTCACATAATTGGCGGATCCACAACAATTGCTTCCTGATTCAGACTAATGAAACGAACATACTCGTGGATACCGGGGTTGGAGTTGGCCCCTATCCAAGGTACAAAAACATGCACGGAACACTGATGCAGAGTCTAGGCGCTGTGGGTGTTTCTGTAACCGAAATTAATTACGTTGTAATGACGCACGCGCATCCGGACCATGTTGCTTGGAACGTCGACGCAGAAGGGTCCCCTTATTTTCCTAATGCACACTATCTGCTTCACCAGAAGGACTGGGATGAATTTACTGGCCGTAAACCTGTTCCTCCGTTCTTCGTCAGGTTCGTCGAGCCACTTAAGGAAATCGGATTGTTGAGACTAATCAGTGGCAATGTTGAGATAGCGCCTGGTGTGACCTGCCTTGAAACTCCTGGCCACACGCCTGGTAGCGTGAGTATTCGGATTTCTTCACAAGGTGAGTANTTATACGTTACCGGGGANGTGATAGTAAGCCCTTTCTNCGTTTTTGAGCCTTCTCGAGCCTTCCATTCCGATCTGAATTCAAGGGAAGGNATCTCGACTCGTATACAGCTAATTGAGGAGGTTGTAGAACACACGGGGCTGATAGCATCAGCTCATATTGGGTCATCAGGTATCGGGTCGGTACTTCTCAATGGCGGCGATTATGAATTCAGGCCGCTTTTTCGATAGTAGGTGATGGCGGCGTCGGCAAAACAGTTGCCAACAGAGCCCCAGCCACCGCTAATCCGGTGCAAAAAATCAGAACACCGTCAAAACTTGAGTTGTCGTATATAGTCCCTGCGATCGGTGGCGAACTAAGGGATACGAGAGACAGTCCAAGGAACATCATCGCTGTAACCGATCCCTCCGAGCCGCTACCAGCAGAATCCTGAGCCGCGGCCGTGATTATAGGCATCACCGAGAAAAACACGAGACCGAGTACCGCTAGTCCAAGGGTAAACGGGACACCAGTCGGTAGGATTAGAAATATCGGTATGAGTAAGGCCATCGTCCACATCGCGGTGATAATGACCGGCTTCCGGCCGATCGAATCAGAAATATGGCCTAGAAAAGGAGTACTGAGCACTCCGGCAGCCGTAAGCAAGGCAACATGAAACCCTATTTTGAATTCTGAAAAATCCAAATTTTCGGCCATATGAATTACGATGAACAAACTGAACGAACCGTGCACAGCGCCTCTCAAGCCTCCAAGGACTGTATACCCGATCACATGGCGATTACGGATTAATTTTTCCCCGGCCCGAAGATAGTCACGAAACTTATTTTCGGTTTGTATCTTGAGGGAATCATCATCAGACATGAGAGACAAAATAATTGGGCAGGTTGCGAGGCAAATTGCCGCGACTCCTAGTGATATTTGCCGCCATGACAAGACGGAATCGATATCGACTTCAAACATCCCTAGTGCGCTAAACGCAAAACCTTCGAGCAGTGCCCCGATGACGAAGGGTCCAGTCGTGTTCCCAACTTGTGCCCCCGTCAAATGGAGAGATATTGCAAGACCTCTCTGTCGTGGGTAACGTGCGGCCAGTGTGCCAAACGCCGGCGCATGCCAGAAGTTGGATCCAAATCCGAGGAGTGCAACTGCGACGCACACCATGAGATACGAGTTGGCTGTACTCAAAGTTAGATAGCCGGTCCCAATCAAAGCCATCGAAAAGAAGAGGAGCCAACGAATCTTATTCGGGTATATGTCGGCGAGAGCTCCGGCAGGGATATTTGAGATCGCGCTCGACACCCCCTGTACCGATTGAATTGAGCCCATACCAAGGCCAGAGAGTCCGAGCGTTTCTTTCAGACCT
>PBOW01000039.1 GCA_002725365.1 Chloroflexota bacterium
CGGGCACCAGCGTCAGTACCACCACCACGCCAAATCACAGTTGGTTTTTGTGCCGCAAGTTCCTTCAATTTTTCAAAGAATCTTCGGCCTTCCTTCACGCCTTCCAAATACATGACCACTATTGGCGAAGCCGGATCGTCAATGAGATACTCAAGATAATCACTTTCGTTACAGACAACTGCGTTACCAATGGAAATAGTACGGCCCACTTTGATCCCTAATCGTTGAGCACCTAGTGAGATCCCAATCCCATGGGTACCACTCTGTGATATAACGCCCACATCTGAACCCGCACCTTGCTCCTGCTGGGCGTTGAATTTAACTCCTAGTTCGCGGTTGTACACACCCATGCAATTGGGACCGACGAGCGGCATACCATCCTCGAGACAGGCAGAAACTATCTTCTCCTGCAGTTGGATTGCCTCCGGTTCTCCTGTCTCTGCAAAACCGGAAGTGAACATTGAAATTCCGCCGACTTTCTTCTCGATGGCCTGCCCCACAATTATTGGAGTGACTTGGCGAGGTACTGCGCAAATAACAAGATCAACATCACCAGGAACCTCTGCTACTGAACTAAAATTAGGGATCTGTTTCTCTTCAATCCCAGGGATCTCGTTCGGATCAACCTGAACCGAATAAAGTTCCCCGGTGAAATTCTCCATATTTGTTAGCCACATGTATTGCGGCCCCTTATCACCAACCACCACGACTGAGCGTGGATTCAGTGCCCGATGTAGTCTTTCGTTATCGATTTTCATGCTGGTTCCCTACAATCTCTATTCTTCGTGAAGGACTACGCGCGCGTCCACCGCTATAGCCCCATCGGGGTAAGCAAACACTGGATTCAAATCTAGCTCGGCGATTTCTGGTCGACGTTCGATCAATTCCGATACCGCAAGCAACAGTTGTTCCAAGGCACCCAAATCCGCCCCCGCCTGACCTCGAACGCCTTCTAATATTGGTAACGCATCAATCTCTCTGATCATTTGCGAAGCATCTCTCGATGCTAATGGAACGATCCTAAAAGACACATCTTTCAGTACTTCCACAAATACACCACCTAGGCCAAACATCATTACCGGGCCAAATTGTGGATCAGTGGTAGAGCCGACGATGACCTCAATACCAGGTTCCGCCATGGTTTGAATCGAAACTCCATCAATTCGAGCATCAGGGGCAGATTCCCGCACTGTCCGGAGCATCTCCTCGTAACCAGTGCGGACGGCGTCAGCATCCGCAAGTCCAACCACTACTCCGCCTACATCAGATTTGTGAGCAATGTCAGGAGAAATTATTTTCATCACCGTAGGGAAGCCAACTTTCTCTGCAGCAGCTGCTGCCTCGTCGGCGTCTGTAGCTAGATGTGCGTCAGTGACGGTAATTCCCTCAGCCATCAATAGATTTTTTGATTCGACTTCAGTTAGAAGCGTACGGCCTTCGTTTTTCGCTGCTGAAATAATTTGTTCAGTGAGATTAGAAGAAGTCATTTTTCACCCATCCGTTCAGGTTCGATTCGACCAAATCGTAGCGGCTACTGACTTTTACCGCTACGGCACGAGCCACTGATTATGTATTTTTGCCAAGTTGTAGTTCCTTCTCAGAGTCGAGAGCAGAGTTCACAGCTTCGATTGCAACCTCGACATGTTCTAATTCTGGGGGTCGAGTGGTTAGTCTTTGGAGATTAAGATTACCTGCGGTAATAAGCCTTACCCCCCGGAATTGCTGAAATCGATCGGCCAATCTAATTAACTCGTAGGCAACACCAGCCACCACTGGAATCAACAATAGTCTAGAAGATACCCTCCACCAAAGAGGCTCACTGCCGGCGAACGCAAAGACAACGACAGAAACAAGACCCACCATCAACAAAAAGGAAGTCCCGCACCTTGGATGTAAACGGGAATGTTTCATTACTGATTCAGGGGTTAATCGGTCTAGAGACTCAGCCGCAGCAATAGCCATGTGTTCAGCACCATGGAACTGAAACATTCGCTCTACGTCAGATATGTGTCCGATCCCCCAGATATATGCCAGCAATAATCCAAGTCTCAGGGCGCCCTCAATCAGTAGCACTAACCAAGATGGTAGAGTTGCTTCTAGCCAACCGGTCACAATCACGGGTCCCGCGAAAAAAANACCTATCCCAATCCCAAACGCTACTAAGAAAATTATCCAATCNAGAAACGTGAGACCTGACGCCTCGTCAGCAGTTTTAACCTCCCCTGCCGCAACTGCTGATGACCAAGTGAGAGCCTTTAATCCCAAGGTGAGAGTTTCTACCAAAACCAGTATCCCNCGCACAAAAGGAATGCGTCGAAATGAGCCGCTGAAGATAGGACTCAACACCTCCGTACGTGTAATGGTATTTGAGTCAGGGGCCTTCACTGTAACCGTGAGAGTATTCAGACCTCTGATCATG
Organism: Chloroflexota bacterium; assembly: GCA_002725365.1. Lineage (GTDB taxonomy): Bacteria > Chloroflexota > Dehalococcoidia > UBA2979 > UBA2979 > UBA2979. Next base: position 2,420 of record PBOW01000039.1, read on the forward strand.
ATGCCCTCTACCACCGCCTGACCTCCAAGCACTGGTGCTTCAGATGATTTTTGTTCTGACATTGAACCAACTCTCAAGCTTCAAATTTACCTTTTCGTATCAATCCTATACGATTTGATTTCGTAATAAAATTTCGAGTTAATAACCGAAACTGTTAAGACTGGAGCAACGGTGGGGAAAGCAATGACCGACTTACTGACAGGTGGTGTCCCTTTCGACGCGAAGATGTACGAACAGATATGCTTTGCCTGTGGAACNCAGAATCAGTCTGGTCTCAATATGAGATTTTCTAGACTCAGTGATGAAACCGTTGAATGCATCTATACGCCTATGGAAGTTCATCAAGGCTTCCCTGAGGTGATTCATGGTGGAATACTCTCGACGCTGATCGATGAGGCTATGGCNTGGGCACTTTGGTCAAAGGAACAAGTTCTCGGCGTAACAGCGACGCTCGAAATTAAATATCGAGCATCGGTTCCAGTCGGGGAAAAATTAAGAATCCTGGCAAAAGCGGATGAGAAACGTGGCCGGAGAGTAAATCTCACAGCATCGATAAGTCTGGAAAATGGTAAGACGTTGGTCGAGAGTTCGGCTTTGTACCTAATACTCCCAGCAGCTCAGCAAAAACTCCTTCAAGCCAGACTAAACTGGCATCCGCATTGATCGTATCTACTGGGGCAACTGAGACACAAAGGGCACAAGGCTTTACCCTTTGTTCGTTAACTTAAATGGAGACTCCTGCATGCCATATCTTGATGTGCCTCCAGCACAGATTTATTACGAGGATCACACTGGTCCTGATAATGCTGAGACGCTGGTGTTCCTTCATGGTGCTGCTGGTAATCATATTTCTTGGTGGCAGCAGATACCCTATTTCTCCAAAACCTACAGGTGTTTAACTATTGATCATCGAGGATTTGGGTGGTCAGCAGATCCCGAGTCATTGGGTGGAAATAGATTTGTAGAGGATCTCAACGATCTACTCTCGTGGCTTAAGATTGAGAAGGTATCTCTAATATGCCAGTCAATGGGTGGACGTACAGGGCTTGGTTTCGCGGTGCACTTTCCAGAAAAGGTGAACAAGTTGGTGATGGGCGGCACATGGGGATTTTTTGACTGGCCGGAACAATTACAATTAGCCGCTGAGCTCAGAGAAGACACTGCTGGACTTACGCTTGAGCAAAGAGCAATCGGTGACAAGTTCAAAAAAGAGAAACCGGACGGCGCCTTTCTTTATCAGCAAATTGCCAGTTTGAATCCTCCTAGAAATCCAAATATTACTTCTACTAACAATATGAGCCCCACACCAGAATCCCTGGCAAGTCTGGACATCCCCGTACTCGCGATTGTGGGCTCAGAGGATATTGTTATTCCGCCACCCCTTATAAAAAATTTCGCTGATCTGGCACCGAATTCTCGGTACGTGGAAATACCAAACATTGGACACTCTCTTTATTTTGAAGATCCAGATCAATTCAACCGATTAATAGAAAATTTTCTTGCGGAATAGCGAAAATAATCACTGAGAGTGGAGAACTCATGACAGACCAGGATCAAACTGCGGAGACAGAAACAAAGAAACTCAACGTATTTTTTGATGTCGACAACACGCTGATAATGTGGAACGGGAAATTAAGAAACCACACGCGGGAAGTGTTTGAAGCACTTCGTGAAGAGGGCCACACTATATACATCTGGTCTGGGGTAGGAATCCGACGCTGGGATATGAGACGCCACGAACTAGACGGAATGGTCGAGGATTATTTCATAAAGCCTCTCGATAATCATCATGAAAAACTACCTGCCCTAGGTGTGACGATCATGCCCGACTATGTAATCGATGATCATAGATCAGTTGTAGATGCGTTTGTGGGTTATCACATACCGGATGAGGCCGGACCCGATGANGATGAATTACTGAAAGTGCTCGAAGAGATTAGAACGCTCGCCAAAAGCTAATCGGAAAGTGTTCCTTAAAACTTTATGAAATTGGAGCATGTTGTGCTTCCTCCATTATCTCCTCAGCTACCTGCACTGCTGCATTACCACTAGGAGAAACGCCGGAGAGACATAGAGGACAGTCTGGCTCGGCAGGAGCCCCTGTGTCCACCAGTTCAGCAACCGAACCNCCTTCGTCAAGGATTACCCCACAGGCCGTATCGATATGAGACGCCCAGAATTGTTGCTCACTACGAGGTTCGACATCGTGCAGAATGACCCAATGCCAATTATCACCAAAATCATCTAACAACTTAGCCACTATTGTCATGTCCGACATACAGTTCCTAACTTAAATACTTTGAAAACCAAGCAACTGACTTTTCCCAAGAATCACCAGCAGCTTCAGGATGAAATGACGGTCTGGTGTCGTTGAAAAAGGAGTGTTCTGCCCCTTCATACAATGTTATGTCATTACTCACTCCTGCCGCTGTGAGCGTGCTACGGAGCATATTGACCTGTTCTTCTGGTATTCCCTCGTCCAAAGCTCCATAGGAGCCCAAAACAGGCGCGCTAATCTGCGAGATTTGTTCTGAGGGTGGCATGCCACCACCGTAATAGACATGCACAGCATCCACATTGGATGTGGGCCGTATAGCGGTGGCTAAGGTCAGGCCACCGCCCATGCAATAGCCTACGCATCCTACTCGCCCGATACCACGCTCTTCTTTCATATATCTAATCGCCGCGTCTATTTCGATTGCGGCCACGTCTCTTTCCATCGACATCGCAAGTTTCCTAGCCTCATCAGGCTCATCAGTCGACTCACCATGATACACGTCGGGCGCCCATGCCAAAAAACCTTCAGCCGCATATCGGTCAGCAATTTCTTCAATATCTGGAGTCAGGCCCCACCACTCTTGTATGACGATTATTCCAGCCTTGGGTTCGCCATCGGGCTCAGCAAGATAGCCCATTAGTCTTACATCTTTGAATTCAACGTCTACTCGCCTAGTCATGATTCCCTCACTAATCTACTTTCCATTCAACAGTATTCTAAGGATATCTGGCGGAAACTCAATCCTGTCTCCAGGTTCAACTCCGTTTTGCTGATACCAGTCTAATGGAGCCTCGAGAGCATATAGATAGGGTGCTGGGGGATAGTGATACAGTTCTGTTTGGGCATACATTGAGTCGATTGCTAGAATTGACTTGTCNGAGCCGATCCAAGCGATGGAGAGATCGAATAATGTATCTACCATCCAAAACGGAGCCTCAGTCTCTTCGACAAACCAAAAGAGCATTCCTTGCTCTCCCAACGTATCTCTGCCCGAAAGACCTATTGAGTATNCGGAGGCTGGCGGGACTTCCACAGGCAAAGTGGCAATGAAAATTTCATTTCGGAAAAATCTTATAGCCGNGAGCTCCGTACTCGGCTTGGAATTCGNACCCGAATTCGAATATTTTTCAGAGGGCGCAGATTCTGATGTCTCAGTTGCCGTCGGTAGCATCGTTCGATCTGAGCCAGGTGACTCGATAACACCTTCAGTAGTGCATCCTAGAAATAAAATGAGAACAGAAATAGCAAATATCCGCATATGAAGTCCTTGATAGGATTAGAATTGTTGTGGACTAATACTAATCATCGAGGCCTATATACCGCTAATGAGCTCTGAGCAAAGAAATCCTATCGACGTCGCACTTGAAATTTGGCCTGACCTTCGGGATGGTAAAAATCTGCAGGATTTATCACATCTAGATATCTTGCTCGGGTCTCTCGGGATACCAACAGCATATGGAAGTTCAGAGGGGATATCGACGACCTTCGGTGGATTCACAGAGTCAGCATCGCCCACTGTCACCTTACCAACTGGAGAGACCACCACTAGCCTTGAAGAAGCAAAATTACTTTGTCACATCGTCATAACTCGTACCCTGATGTCAGCCGGTTTGGATGTGGACCGACGAGTCCAAGAGGCAATGGGACAGGCATACGCTAATACTTGGTGTGTAAAGGGTGACTANAAGACAACCCCGCTGGTACTCAGTGCTTCGCTCTGGTTGATAGCCCTCGATAGCCAAAGTCATTCAGACACCCCTTTGCCCATTGATTGGAGTGCTTCAATATATGAAAATTCCCTATTTTGGGACACAGAATATCGACTTTTCTCTCATTATGACATAAAAGAGCGAGCTTTGGATTGGGTTGTTCATGTAAGCCATGAGAACGAAAGACATCAGGGTTGCTCGCGCTGGAATATTATTGAGCCTCTTCTCCGAATCGAAGATGAAAGAGCCGACCTGGCAGTCACAAATTTTCTTAACCAGCTAGAAGAGGACGCTGAGAACATCTCAGCTCGCTATATCATCGAAAGGTCAAGAATTGCGAAGCTTACCTAAAACGACCGCTTTCTAAATTAAACGGGGCACCCTTTTCCTACCCGGTCTACTATCGTAATTAGCCTTGAACTGACGATATTTAGTAACTTGAATCCAATATTTNCCACCTATNTTCGAGGCTGGTANGTTACCGCCTTTGATTTGTCGTCTAACCGTTTGTTGGTGGACTCCGAGATCTCTCGCNGCCTCATCAAGATCAATATAGTCGTCGAAAGGATTTTCGGGCATCGCGGGGTACTCCAAAGTCCCACCGCACTTTATATTTTAAGAGACTCGAATAATTACTTCAAGCGACCGACCGGACCGTCAAGAAATTTGTGTGAGTTCATTTTGAGGCGTCACAGTTAACAATACGAAGTAAATAAGCTAGCTTGTATTGTAGAAGTGATCGATTGGTTTTATTATTACCCTTCGACCAGCATACAGTGGATTACAAATTTTTGAACTTAGCGAGGCACGATGTCACCAAAGAGCGAATTTATTCAGGTGAATAGACTACAAATGCATTACCAAGAATGGGGTGANTCAAAAGACAAACATGCCGTGATACTTCTNCATGGATTTGCCTCGACCTCAAACTGCTGGAATGAAGTTGGTGAGGAACTATCTAAGGATTATCGAGTGATCGCGGTGGATCAAAGAGGTCACGGCCAATCTGAGTCCGATCCTGAACACGATTACTCGAGAGCGAGTCAAGTTGATGATCTGCATGAACTGNTTGAACAAATGGGACTCGAGACAATAACCCTGGTGGGACACTCAATGGGCGGAGCCAACGCCATATGCTACGCCGCGGATCGACCTGATGTAGTGTCAGCACTTGTCCTAGTAGAGACTGCCTCCGACGTTTTGCGTGGCGGGCTTGAAAATCTNAAAAGGTTACTCAAGTCATCCGAGGAGTTTGAATCACTTACTGATGCTGCTAATGCTCTATACGAGTATCAAAAATATGCAGCCCCCGATCAGATTCACCGGCGAGCGCTGGCCACATTCACGGAAACTGTTGATGGAAAATGGACTTGGGATTTTGATGAGGCCTTTCGAAATCCAAGCGTGCGACCACCTGATCCGGATCCAGGTCAAAGACGACTTGCTGATTTAGGCGAAAGTGCTGAGAAAGTGGTATGTCCCGTAATGATCGTGCGAGGTGGAAAGACTGACATGTATACACCTGAGTCGATCCAAAGACTGAGTAGAAGAATGGCGAATGCCCGTATCTCACTTATTGAGGAAGTTGGGCACCACGTCCCGACGGACGACCCCGGGACGCTTTCTCTGAACATCCGTGAATTTTTGCAGTCGCTCCCAGTAATTTAGGCCCCGAACTTATTTAAATATCCTAGTCCTGAATACGTCTAAACACGGCGGCTGCGTTTTGCCCACCCAGTCCGAAGGAATTGGACAAAACTACACTTATCTCAGCTTCCAAGGACTGATTTGGCGTGATTCTCAAGTCGCACAAAGGATCTGGATCTTGATAATTAATCGTCGGTGGCACAATATTGTTGTGCAGAGCAAGCACACTGGCCACCGCCTCTATACCACCAGCACCGGCAGCCAGATGTCCTGTCATGGATTTAGTGGAAGAAATATTCGTACGATAGGCAGCCTCCCCAAGGGCAATCTTTATCGCCTCAGTTTCAGTTCTGTCGTTGTACTGAGTGGAAGTTCCATGGGCATTGATGTAGTCAATCTCATCCGCATCAGTTTCGCCATCGCGTAATGCTCTCTCCATCGCAAGAGCCTGCCCGTTTGCATCGGGAGCCGTATCATCAGTCGCATCAAACGACCAGCCAACTCCTGATAATTCACAGTAGATATTTGCTCCACGTTCTCTAGCTGAAACTTCGCTTTCGATCATCAAAACGCCCGCACCTTCACCAAGAATGAACCCATCCCGATTAGCGTCGAACGGTCGAGAAGCATGTTCTGGATCGTCATTATTCTTTGATAGAGCACCCATGCGGCCCATAGAAGAAAGTGCCAGTGGCGTGATCATCGACTCTGCTCCACCAACAAGAACGGCCTTCGCATGACCCAGTCGGACCATATTGAGGCCGTGTCCCAGCGCGTCTGTACCTGATGCACAGGCTGTATTTATAGTCGTGTTTGGGCCTCTCACTCCTATCTGACGAGCAAGTCTAGCGGACGCCATATGCTGGCCCATTCTAGTAATGATGAAGGGGTCGACTCCTTTTGAGCCTTTCTGCAAATATTTTTCCCACTCAGGTCCCATATCTAGAGCATCTCCTGACGTAGCAATTACCACGCCGATATCATCCGCTCCATATTCATCTGGAACTATCCCAGAGTCTTCCAGTGCTTGAAGACCAGCTGCTGCTGAGAACTGAGCAAATCTACCAGTCCTGCGCGCTACTCTGCGCTCAAGATATTGCTCTGGATCGAAATCCTTGACTTCGCCTGCAATCTGTACGATATGATCAGTGGGATCGAAACTTGTCACCCTACTAATACCATTCCTTCCGGAACTCAGCCCCTCCCAAAACGAAGGCACATCATTGCCGATTGGAGTCACCGCACCCAACCCAGTAACGAAAGCTCGATGTAAGGTCCGCTCCGACATAACCTCTCCAATCATCAATATTCCTCTAAATCTTAAGGCATTGTTCCTACTTTGAATTTCGCATCCTGTACAACGCTAGCACCAGAGCCGAAGCAGCAACACCAACTGCGGCAGCAGGGAGTATGTCACGAATGATTCTCTGTGCACCAGCCGAGGACGAAATATTCAGATCTTGCACGTCTCCCACTAAACGAGTTTGTATGGATCTATAGTCGNGACTGTCGTTAGTTTGGCTTTCAGGACTCNTCNNGTGAGATGGATCTTCCTTCGTGAGACGAGGATTGTCTCGTTTTTTCCTCTTACTACTTGCNGTTCCCGCGTTCAGAAGTCCGTAATTGGATGANAGTTCTCTTTGATTAAACTCGTCATCGACGTCGTCGCCCATATAGTTCGGTATAGTCTGATTCTCTTTCTTCTTTGATTCAGAAGGTGCCTCTACTATCGACTCCAAAGATCCTCTTTCTTCCAGAATTGGCTCATCCATCTCCAGAGATTGGTTCCTTATTGCCAGATTCATGGTCATCGCTGGCCAACCCTTATTATCAGCATCCTCGATAGGTACTCGAAGCTCTTCATATACTTCGGGTACTAAGGAATTTACTACAGGCGCTTTTTGCCGTTTTTGTGGTTTTTTGGTAACTGCCACCAGCAATGCCCCTAAAATGAAACCGGCAGCAAGTGCAAGATATATCCCGTTGTAGTCACCCACTCGGTCGAAATAGAGAGCAACTGCGACCGGTGCTGAAATACCGAAAGCCTGGCTCACTGGGGTAGAAACTCCTCTAATCGCCCCTAGATGTGCTCGACCAAAAAATGAGGCCATAAGCGATTCCTGCAACGGGATCTGAGCTCCAATACCAAATCCCCACAACATAGTGACAAATACAAATACCTCATATTGACCAGTAGGACCCACCAGTACCATCAGCATCATTCCTACGCCAGCAATCGAGAACGCGACTAATGTGCAAAGTCGTCCGCCGATTCGTGTCACTAGGGTGGGCCATACAAATTTTGAACCTAGGGCGGCCAAGCCCTGAAACAACATGGCGGTCCCAGCCTGCTCAAACGTGAATCCATGCAAAGTCATAAATGGAATCAAAAAAAACAGGCCGGCAATTAATCCCATTAAACAAAAAGAAAAACCAATCTGAAGTGTCCAAAGCGATATAGTACGGACGGCCTCCCCCGCAGTGAAGGAATTTTCTAGGTCAGCCCGGGCACGAGCAACTCGCTGCTCGTCAGCCGCGTCCTCCTCTCTCGCACCATCGGGCAAGAGCCCCATATCTTCCGGCTGACGTCTCATCATCAAGGCAACGGGATATAACACCACCCATGTGACGATTCCGAGCACAACCCAAGCGTCACGCCAGCCAATTGCACTGATAAGTCCGACCAGCAAGATACCTGTAAATTGAGCCGCCGAGACCCCGGTGGAGGCAATTGATATTGCCCATGCCCGGTTAGTCACGAACCACTTTGCGACAACTGCATTCAATACCAGGTTCCCTGCCAGTGCCAGTCCAAGAGAAGTAACCACACCACGGATTACAAACCATTCAAATAGCGTTTCGATTCGACTCACGTACATCAGAGAGATACCGACTATGGTCGTCCCGAGAATCATGAGTCCACGCGGCCCCCAGCGATCCAGTAAGAATCCTATAACTCCGCCAGCCAGCGCTGTCGACACCGAGCCGATGGTCACACCTAGTGTGAATTCCGTTTGGGTCCAGCCCAACTCCTCGGTCATCGATGGAAGGAAAATACCGCTGCTACTCGACATAATCGACACAGCAACCATTTGAGCTATCAAGGCTCCAGCTACGATCCACCAACCATAGAACACACCCTTTTGGGAATCAGTACTTGGTTGGGAGTTCAGATCAATATCCGTGGACATAACAGGATAATAAGCGGTTAAATGAGGCAAGACCAACAGTAACCAACTATCCCGCTATTGCAAGGGAAACAGTAATAGACCTGTTCAACAATAAACATCAATATTTAGGTGGAGTGACTCCAAAGTGACACCATGGGGTCGAAGTATGCCCTTAGCCCTACCTTGATGGGGGGCTACTCGGGGATAAAACCTCTAGAGCATAGTTTTTTTTAAATTTCTTTATGAGAACCTTAGGCTCTTAGAGAATACTCATTCAAATCTTAGGATTTTCTTATTTTCTTCCCGTAAATTCATTAGAGACAGTTGGGGGGAAGCTAATGAGCCTGATCCCTTCCTTTCAGCATTAGCTTCGCCTCAACTCTAAAAAGACTGCAAACCTTAGAACATATGTATTCGGATTGACTGCGGTCCTGACTGTGTTTGACTGCAAAGCGGTGTTGCTGGGAGCGTTGTAGTCTATAGCCAACAAACAGGCCGACCTACGTGTTTGGCCAGAGAACGGAGATGGCGTTGAAGAACTCGGCTTTTGTGATAGGCATCGTGACCTGGGCGCTGCTGACAGCATGCAACGGAGATAGCGACGG
>PBOW01000040.1 GCA_002725365.1 Chloroflexota bacterium
ACAAAGTAAGGTGACAAATGGAAGCATCAAATGAGCCACTCTGGGAATTTCTATTGTCATTAGGAACAGACAAAGTTGCGCACACTGGTGGGGACTTCCTCCACCACTTACGCGCCGTCGAAACTTTACTTAACGAACACAGTGCTGATCAAGAGGTGGTGAAGGCCGGATTGTTTCATTCGATATACGGTACTCAAGGATTTCAGGATTTTTCGCTGCCACTCGCTGAACGGGATACTATACAAAACCTTATAGGGACAAGAGCCGAATTCATAGCATTTTGTAACTGTGTGATGGATCGGGACTCTTTCGACTCTGAGGTTGCTCACGCCCTCACAGGGCGTAGTGAACACAGCATCCGTGATAGGGTCTCAAACCAGCCAATTGCGATGAACACCTCACAATTGGCTGACCTCGCGCAAGTTCACTTATTTGATTGGCTGGAACAAGTCGAGCGAAGCGACCGCGGTTGGGACTATCGTAGGAGTGCNTATCGTAATATGGCTACACTTGTTGGACCCGATGCTGAGACGCTCTACGAGGAAGTGTTTGCACGAGAAGATAGCCAATTAGATTAGGGAGGAACAAATGGAGTTAACCCCCGGTACTGAAATAGTTGAACTTGAAACTGGAGTATTCGCCCGACTTCATGCGGGCCTAACCAACGCCGGAATAATTATCGGCGACAACAGCGTCTTAGTGATCGACTCATTACGGGTTCCGTCTTTCGCAAGAGATTTAATCAGTGACGTAAAACATCTCACTGATAAACCAATTGAATATGTAGTCGACACACACTCACATTGGGACCACGCCTGGGGCAATGAAGAATTCCCAGATGCAACCATTGTCGCTCACNAGAATGCGCGCGACGAAATGCTCGACNTAGAGTGGAANAGACAATGGAGGGAAAAAGTAGTTGCTGCAAATGACCCGTGGTCAGAAGAAGCNAAATTAGTCAACATCACACCGCCGGATTTAACGTTTCANGACACCATGAGTCTCNATTTTGGAGGACGAGAAATAAAACTCCTCTATTTGGGAAAGGCTCATACCAGTGGTGACGTTTTCATCCACCTCCCCGCTGAGAAACTACTATTTACGGGTGATGTAGCGCAAGACGGGGGGATACCATATCTGGGCGACAGCTATCCTATCGACTGGCTCGATACAGATGACCGGNTAGTTGAGGTTGATGCTGACCGGTTTGTTTCGGGTCACGGCCCGATCGGTCAGCATTCGGCATTAGTTGAAGCCCGAGATTTTATTCACGAGCTGGTTGGAAACGTCCAAGATTCCATCGACACTAACGAAAGTACTGACTCAAGGTCACAGACCGTCTATANAAAAATGGAATACCGATTCAGTGGGTTCCGTGGATTCGAAACGTTTGCAGAAAAAATCGAAGAAGTTTTNGAGCGGATTGAACAACAATCCAAATAGTTTGAGGAACAATAATGAAAGAATTTCAAGAAAAAGTAGCAGTCGTCACGGGAGCAGCATCNGGAATGGGCTTNGCTTTCGCCCGACGTTTTGCACAAGAAGGAATGAGAGTGGTGCTCGCAGATGTTGAAAGTGAAGCACTCGATTCAGCAGTGTCGACTCTGCGACAGGAAGAGCTAGAAGTTATTGGCGTGCTTGGAAACGTGGCCCAGCTAGAAGATGTCCAGGAACTTGCACAGAAAACTTTGGAATCATTNGGACGGGTAGATGTACTTTGTAATAATGCTGGNGTTGCNGGAGATCTCGACTTCATTGGCCAACGAAATCAGCCACTGTGGGAGCAAACCCCTGAACTCTGGGACTGGACCTTCGGAGTAAATGTCAGAGGTGTTCTGAATGGCATTAGAACATTTCTTCCAATAATGATCGATCAAGATGACCCTGGTCACGTGGTAAATACTGCCTCCATGGCAGGCTTACTGGGTGGACAGACAGCCGGAATCTATGGCGCTACAAAGCATGGAGTCGTACGAATCACAGAGGCACTGTATTTCCAGTTACTCGAGCGCGAATCGAAGATCCATGCCTCCGTATTATGTCCCGGAATCATCAATACACGAATATTCTCATCNGGACGAAATAGNCCTGACGAATTCTGGAAAACTAACGAGAANCCGTCAGACAATGACACACAGTCACAAATAGANGCGGGTGACGAGTACTTTGCTCACGGACTGCCNCCTGCCCAGGTAGCTGAGCAGGTGTTGGAGGCTATTCGTGATGAACAATTCTGGATACTCACTCCCGATGTACCACTCGATCGAATTCAACAGCGCCATAACCACATCATCAAGCAAACCAATCCTGAATTACCGCCAGCATTTCTTCCCAATCGGTAAGAAAAACGAAATGTCAGATCAAAGAGATCAATTCGCGGTGGAACGGCCCGAGACCCAAGTATCGACGACAGTAATCTGATTGATTTGGTTTTCTGGAACCTTGATCGGATCCTCTGATAGCACCGTGAGATCTGCGAGCTTACCGACCTCAATGGTACCGACTTCATGATCAAATCCAAGTTGCCAGGCGGCATCACTAGTTACGGCTCGAAGGGCTTCTTCGCGACCGATTTTCTCCGACTCATTGATTTTTATTCCTGTTATGCTTTCGCGTGTCACAGCCGTTTGCATGAGATCAAGAGGATTTGCAGGAAACATAGGTGAATCGGCATGGAGGGAGATCCTGATCCCATGAGATATAGCACTCGCAGCAGGCATCAACTGATTGATCCGATCGGATCCGATGATGTCATCTCTCAGTCGATCACCATAGTACTTGACGTGGTTCATGTGAAAACTGATTGACACCCCTAGTCGTGCGGCTCTCTCTACCTCCGCAGGTTCAATGAGGGCACAATGCTCGATTCGATGTCGATGTTCTCGTCTATTGCTTCGAGACAATGTTTGTTCGAAAGCATCAAGAACTTCCCGTGTGGCTCGGTCTCCCTGAGCATGCACCAAGATTTGGATTCCTGCCTCGTGCAGCTCATACACGAGTGCACCAAAGTCATCTATATCCCAGTTGGATCGACCTGTTGATCCACTCGGAATTGCGAGTCCGGATGTTGTCAATTTGGTGTCTAGATATGGGGAGTCAAGCAGCATCGTACCCGTATAAGGCGATCCGTCATACCAGAGCTTCACGCCATTGAAACCGAATCTCCCATTTGCTAAAAACGGTTCCAATACATTGTTTGCTAGATCCATATGTCGCAAATACACTGCATTTCGTATCTTACAGCTGGAATCTGAAGCAAGATTTCGATACAGATCAGCCGTATCGCTATCTCTGAAAAATAAGCCAGCAGAGCCTATCATCGTAATTCCAGCNCCTCTATATCTCTCGTACTGCTGGCTGAGGTTGAGCGATCTAACTTGCAGTGAGTCATCGAAAAATCGAAGGAAGGGCCGCATTGCTGGGGCCTCTTCGATTTTTCCAGTGAGCTCACCTAAAGTATTTTTTACNTACTCTCCACCAAACCTCGGCGGCTCACTTTCGTTTGTGATGCCCGCCGTATCAAGGGCCAACGAATTTACGTACAGGGTATGCATNCTTTGGGTCATCACTGCTATAGGGTTGTGTGGGGAAATTTCATCTAATTCTGCGAGGGAAAGTCCCAACAAATCGTCGTATGAAACAGGGTCGTAGCCAAACACAAAGATCCATTCACCCGGCTCAAATCGATGGACACATTCGCNGAGGGCGTGCATAACTTCTTCAGCTGAGTGCCAAGTGAATCCACTAATNTCGACCCAACTATACATCTGTGCGCAAAGGTCCGGATGCGTATGCGGTTCAATGAATCCCGGCACAATAACATTTGCACCTAAATCAACTGTCGCCCGCGCATCTTCCTGCAATCGCAGAGCTGACGCTCCAACAGCCAGAATCCTTCCATCCTTTATTGCTATCGAATCAACTATAGGATTATCAGGGTCGAGAGTCCTGATCGTTTGGGCATGTACAACAATATCTGCATTACTATCCATGGCGCGCAACACATTTCATCATGAGATATGGTGCGCCGGGAGGGATTCGAACCCCCGACTTGCGGTTCCGAAGACCGCCGCTCTGTCCCCTGAGCTACCAGCGCATTTCTTATCTGGCGGAGAGAGAGGGATTCGAACCCTCGAATCAAGTTACCCCGATTACACGCTTTCCAGGCGAGCCCGTTCAACCACTCCGGCATCTCTCCACAGAGTAAAACTCTAGTCTATCTCCTTCTAAAATTCAGTCGTGGCGGAGAGGATGGGATTCGAACCCATGAAACAACATTCGCCGCTTACTCGTTTTCGAGACGAGCCCGTTCAACCACTCCGGCACCTCTCCACCACGAAGTTTAACCCACTTAATCACCAGTAAAAAGAAACATCCNGCTTTACCTATTGCCCCTTACGCCTCAAATAATCTGACGTGAGATCATCATTGCTAGTATTCAGCTCTTCNTCGAACGCCTCTTGTGCCGCTCGTAACCGAGCCGATAATTCAGACATTTTCGCTGAACTCCCCCCTGTCAACACGTATTCTGCCACGAAATAGCCACCAATAGCTACAATCAAAAATGCGAATAAACGTATTAGGAACACTATTCTCCACCATCCGACTTCTTCTTCTGACCAAGACCGGCTACAACTGATATACCCCTGCGGATCCCTCGTATGAATGACACCAAGCGTATAACCGGATGCACNGCAGTATCNGAAACAAACTCCGTGGCAGCCCTAATATTCTGAACCGATTTGTGAGCTTCCTGCAGGGTCGGCTCTATAGGGTCCGATAGGAGTTTATTTGTGTGCCGGAGTAGCGAACGAATAGCGAACCATATACCTAGAGCCGCGGTCACAAGGATAATCATCAATACAAGGCCCAGAATCCCGTACAGAATAATCACCAAATCGCGGATAGTCTCAAGATCGAGAGTCACGTCTCTTAACTCCTTTTCGGCAAATCTGTGAATCGCAGATTTNAGTACATTCTACTGGACTAAGGCATCAGCGATTATTCCACCACCTACAACCTCTGTTCCTCTATATAAAACTAGTAGCTGCCCAGGAGTTGGTCCTCGTGCTGGTACATCAAAGTCGAATCGAGAGCGTGGGCCAGTAGAGGTAAGCACGCCGGGCATTATGTCAGAATGGTATCGGATGCGTGCTTCCAAATGATCCCCTTCCCTCGGCTCGTTGTTTACCCATGAAGAACGCTCAAAAATAACCGATGTTTTATACAGATCTCTTTCCTCACCTATAACTATGGTGTTCGTGGAAGCGTCTATCGCAGTCACAAAGTTTTTCTTCCCAGTTGCTATTCCAAGTCCTCGCCTCTGCCCAACCGTATAGCCCGCACTGCCTGAATGAGTCCCCACCGTCTCGCCCGTCGCTAATTGTATGATCCCTGGTTTCATGTCGACGCCNTGCTGCTTGAGAATTTCCCGATAATCACCTTGTGGAACAAAGCAGATATCAACTGAGTCTGGCTTGTCTGCCACTGTCATTCCAATAGACCTCGCTATACTCCGCACTTCGCTCTTTTGCAGCCCACCTAGCGGGAATAACGTGCTTGCTAGTTGCGATTGACCCAACATATACAAAACATAGGTCTGATCCTTCTCCATGTCCTCTGCCCGGTGCAGCTCGAACGAATTGTCGTCNCTCTCTACAATTCGTGCGTAATGTCCGGTGGCTAGATAATCACAGCCAAAGGCCTTGGCATTCTCGAAAAGTTCATCGAATTTGACGTACTGATTGCAATTTACGCATGGATTTGGCGTACGGCCATTTTTATAATCTTCAATAAATGGCTCAAGCACATTCTTNGCAAACTGCTTCTCCATATTCAGGGTGTAGTGTGGAATGCCAATTGCTGCCGCAGCTGACTTTGCGTCTCCTATATCCTCAATGCCGCAACAGGTTCGGCCTGATCGAAGCGCTGCCTCATCAGGTTCGGTGTACAACCGCAATGTGACGCCAATCACCTCATAGCCCTGCTGAACAAGCAATGCAGCAGCAACTGCCGAATCAACCCCACCGGACATCGCCACAAGTACTTTCTTCGCCACTAGTGCTCCTCTTACAAAAAAAATCGGTAAAAATAGTTTATGTCTGTTGAAGCTANCCGCCTAGAGTCCGAAGTTAGTATTACTATCAGTTCAGAAGTATTAGGAATATGTATTTGGAACATGGATAGAACTCAATCTTCAAAACAACCAGTAGACTATGCCCGTGAGATTGCAGATGNACTCTCTGATCAACAGGCTGAGGACATAGTTCTTCTGGACCTCACGAGGTTGTACAGCTATGCCGACTACTTCATTATTGCGACGGTCGATAATATTCGACTCGCAGGGGCGATTGTGGAAAAGCTGAAAGCTTTACTCAAAGAATTAGGGGCCGAGCAGGGCTATGAAGGAACACCAGCAGATGGCTGGCTCCTGGTCCCGTGTGGGCGCGGAATCGTTACGCACATATTCTCTCCTGAGCGAAGACAGTTCTACGACCTTGAGGCTCTATGGGCCGAGGCACCAGAGATACTAAGAATACAATGAGTTCAGTTGACTANTCATCTTCGAATATCCATGAATCGATATCTCGACCCCAATCGTAGAGACTTGAACTGTCTCCAAAGAAAATACCGATTTCTCGTTCAGCTGACTCTGGCGAATCTGATCCGTGAACAACATTTCGACCAATCTCAAGGCCGAAGTCTCCTCTAATCGTGCCCGGATTGGCCTCAGTGGGTTTAGTACCGCCCATTGTTGTGCGAGCCGCTGTCACGGCATCAGTACCTTCAAAGACAGCAGCAATAATCGGCGAGGAAGTAATNTATGAAACAAGCCCTTCAAAAAATGGTTTCCCAACGTGCTCTCCGTAATGGGTTTCAGCCATATCTTGGCTTACCTGCAATAATCGCAGCCCCGCAAGACGAAGACCTCGTCGTTCAAATCTGGATAAAATCTCAAACGAGATTCCACGCTGCATTCCGTCAGGTTTTATAAGTATTAATGTTCGCTCCACGTGATATCACTCCNTACTATTCGAATTCATAACATATCTGCTCATATCCAACGAAGCTATTCTACCGTTCAGTCCGGCTAGTAATGTTAGGAGGCCTGACATACAGAGCATCTATCTGCTCCGCACCTTTGAATATAGAGGCGTGAGCAAGAGAATATTCGAGAGCAGCCAAAGCACGGGTTCTTCTCGGATCACTATTTTCAGGGATTATCTTGCTCTGTAAACTGGCTGGTAGCTGAGCACAGATACGATCGGTAAGATCACCAGCTATTAGACCTCCAGCAGGCAATTTCTCAGCCAATTCTTCCAATCTATAGACTTCCGGCTGCGCATATTCTTCAAATAAGGTCGGACCTGTGCAATTGAACTTCTGTGCTACCACTCCCGTCGACTTCGCGTCGTGTAATACCGTTATCAAGACTGAACTAGTAAGTTCAAGTGATACATTCCATGCATCAGCATAGAATCTCGGAACTGAAGCAGTGGGGATATCCAGCCCTAGCGACAACCCTTGAACCGTGGCTAGACCAACTCGCAACGAGGCATACCGGCCAGGACCGGAAATTACTACGAGTTTCGTCAATTCGTGCCTCTCAATGTTGGCTCTTGTCAGCAGTTTGTCCATTTTGTCCAAAAGTTCCTGCGNGATTGTCGTTCCCACTATCCAGGAATCACCAAAATATTTCGAGTCCCCATCTCCACTGACCAGTTGGAGTGAAATCGAAGCCAACTCGTCCGAGGAATCTATTGATAAAACGATCTCAGTCTCGGGCATATCATTCCAATCCAGCAACTATTCGTTCAAATATGTCACCACTGCCGGTAATAGAAATTTCACGNGTGTTTTCATCTGCACTTGAGTCGAGCTGAATCGTCACACTATATTCTGGCATCAGTTCTAAACCTCGCTCAGGCCATTCAATAACAAGAACTCCATCCTCACTTTGACTCACTAAATCTAAATCCTCTACTTCATCAACTTCTGTCAGCCGATAGAGATCTGCATGATATAAAGGCACTTCGCCCGGATGTCTCGCCATCAGAACGAAAGTCGGACTATTTACTTGCGTCTCAACACCAAGACCCATTCCAATACCCTGCGCCAAGGCTGTTTTTCCAGCCCCGAGTGTACCGTTCAACAGTAGNACATCTCCCTCGATTAGTAATCTCCCGATTCGCTTACCGAGTGCCTGTGTCTCCTTNGCACTACGAGAGGTAATTCTCTTTGTATTACTCTGGCTCACGAATATCTCCATGATCCCAGCCCACCCTATTTGGTATAAAAGAGACGCCCTCCTGGTCAAGAACTCGCACCTCTGGGTACTCGTTTTCGACCTCGACAACTCGACCAATAGGTTTGAACAACAAATCGCTATCTTTATTCAATGAATCTATAATCTCTCTTGGTGCTGNCACGACCAGNTCATAGTCTTCACCACCACCGAGGGCAAAGTCTAGCGCTTCTGCCNCGGTAAACTCTGTTAACAACTCCCTATCTTGAGGAATTTCACTCGCAACAATCTCGATGTCGACACGGGATGCCTGAGCTATGTGATCAACGTCCTGCATCAAACCGTCGGAAACATCAATAGCACATAGAACGCCACTACTTCGAGCGAAGCNACCCTCCTCGATAGAGGCTACTGGCCTGCGATGAGCAGCNACAAGTGACGACAATTCATTATTAGAATCNGATCTCTGAATGAGAGCCAAGCCGCCAGCCGACGAGCCAAGAAAACCTGTNACCGCAACGACGTCTCCTACTCTTGCACTATCACGTCTCATTAGTGGCNTGTGCGAGACAGAAGCCGAACCTATAACCGTCACCGATATACTGGTCTCTCTCCCACGCACAATATCTCCACCCGCTATTTTTGACCCGAAACGTAAAGCAGCATCTCGGATACCGTCACACAGNNCGTCTATGAATTCCGTGCCCTCNGCGACCGTCACTGACAACAGTAGAATGTCAGCCGACACTCCCATAGCTGCAAGATCAGATACAGCAGCGGCAACCGACCGCCAGCCGATGTCCTGAGGAAGCATCGTTGCGACCGATCCTGATTTCCAGTGAATCCCCTCAACCATCGTATCAATGCTAGCTACGACCATATTATTTCCATCTGGAAGGGCCCAAGCCGCAGCATCGTCACCTGGCGGAATAAGTATGTCTTTGGCAGCGGANTCACCAAGTCGACCGACAATCCGATCAATCAGATCAAACTCTGCGAAGTTGGCCGGTTGGGATGTATCGTTTAAATTCATGATGACTGCAACTTTACACGCATTAGTGCGAACATAAAAAGGGATAGGGAGTCTCGCAGCCGTGGAATTACCGAAAATACTAATCAGTCGGGCAGAGTACATAGCGACTGAGAACTGGGATGACTATGCGGCCGGGGNAAGTGCCGCGGGTGGAGACCCTGTAGAATTCACACTTAGCGACTTCCAGCGGGACAACATAATTCCTGATGCGGCCGGAATCGTGCTTACTGCGGGCGTGGATATCAACCCAGGGCGTTATAACAGTACTCCGCATGAGAAAGTCTCTGAGTGGAATGATGACCGAGATGTCTTTGAAATCGCACTTATTGAACGAGCTATTCTTGACAAAAAGCCCCTCCTCTGTATCTGCCGAGGTGCTCAACTACTGAACGTTTGGGCAGGGGGCGGATTGCTACAGCATNTAGAAAACAGAGAACCACACAGGGCACGNCGTAATCCAACGACCGAGATAATCGAAAGTGGGTGGCACGACGTGACAGTAACGCCTGACTCGCTACTAGCTACGATTACAGGAACCTCAGTCCTTCACGTGAACTCACGTCACCACCAAGCGATAACGAAAGACAATCTAGCACCCGACGTCAAAATTGCAGCAATTGCAGAGGACGGAGTAGTGGAAGCGATAGAATTATCCGTGCCCTCATGGGTTCTGGGTATACAGTGGCACCCTGAGCAACAGGAAATGCTGTCGGTTCCGAATCTCGAAGCAGGATCAAAAGNAATTTGGTCCAGTTTCATCCAAGCCGCGACCAGTGGAGGCCTAAAACATCTCTGAAACTTTCCTTTACTTCGCGTACGGATCGAATTTGGATCCGGATCGACTGCACATCAATTGCCCATCGGCAAAATTGGTCTCGGCCGGAAATCTGCCGGGTTACAGACTTGATTTCACGAAAACTAGCGAAAAAAGATGGCGGGGTGGGGTAGCTGATATCGTTCAGGATTCGGAAGCTAACGTGTGGGGTGGGATATGGCTGATAAGCGAGTCCGAATCAGATGCNCTAGATCGTCAAGAAGGGGTGCACCTTTCGCCCCAAGGCTACCGTCGACTAGAAGTCAAGATCAAAGGCTCGAACGGGCGTCAATATACGTGTAGGACCTATGAAGTATCTAGCCGTGAGGGATTTGGACTTCTCCCCTCACCGGCGTATAAATCCACACTGGTTCGAGGGTCAAGATACTGTGATCTGCCTAGTGATTACCAAATTTATATCGGTAAACTACCTGATAATGGTAATTCCGGTGGAGACCCAAATCTATCGCCATAGATCCACCGTTTGNGCAGCATTTACAAGTGATTTCTGATAAACTGTACAGGTAACTTAGCGATATATTCTTCCGAGGGAAAATGGTCACTACCACCAGCGTTGACGACTCAGATGGAAGCGGTGTCCGACCCGTCCAAATTGAAACAGAAATGCGCAGTGCATATCTCGACTACGCAATGTCTGTCATTGTTGCTAGAGCTCTTCCCGATGCGAGAGACGGGCTAAAGCCNGTACAAAGAAGAATTCTTTTTGGCATGCAGGACCTAGGAGTCAATCCAAACTCAGCGTTTAAGAAGGCCGCACGTATGGTGGGTGACGTGATGGGGAAATATCACCCNCATGGTGATGCCGCAATTTACGAAGCTCTCGTACGAATGGCACAGCCGTTTTCCATGCGATATCCATTGATTACAGGTCAAGGTAACTTCGGCTCTATAGATGGCGACCCACCGGCAGCGATGAGGTATACCGAGGCGCGCCTCGCCCCCATCTCCCTCGAGCTTCTCGCGGACCTCGATCGAGACACCGTAGACATGGTTCCAAATTTTGATGACTCTTTGAGACAACCAGAAGTTCTCCCGGCCCGCCTACCCAATCTGCTGCTCAATGGAGCCAGTGGTATTGCAGTTGGAATGGCGACAAACATTCCCCCTCACAACCTCAACGAGCTAACAAACGCGATAGATTATCTGATCTCAGACCCGAACGCGACGGTTGACGAGCTCATGAAGCATCTCGACGGTCCGGACTTTCCGACTGCAGGTATTATCTATGATCGTAACCAGATCAGACAGGCCTATGCCACCGGGCGCGGGCGCATTGTCATGCATGCCCGAATNGCTCTTGAAGAGACCACTTCAGGGAGATCGCAAATAATAGTCACCGAACTCCCGTATCAGGTGAATAAAGCGGCGCTACTGGAACGTATCGCCGAGCAGGTACGTGCCAAAGTGATTGAGGGAATTACCGATCTCAGAGACGAGAGCGATCGGGAAGGAATGCGTATCGTCATCGAACTTGGACGAAATGCATCCTATTACTCGGTTCGCAACCAGTTACTAAAACATTCTGCCTTAGAAACGGCNTATCACGTCAATTTGGTTGCACTNGTTACCCAAGAGGAAGATGGTNCCGAAGAAATAGAGTTTGTCGACGACGAGGCCATTTTNGATACTGAATGGGCTCCTGACAGACTAGACGAATTTGACCAAGCCGAAGTCACCGGTCGTCCTGAAACGCTGTCTATTCGTGAGGCAATGCAGGCGTTCATAGATCATCGCAGAGAAGTAATCCGAAGACGTTCAATATTCGACCGCCATAAGGCTCGACAAAGACGTCACATTCTCGCCGGACTTCTAAAAGCCATCGATAATCTAGACGAGATTATTGACACCATAAGACAAGCTGAGTCCGCCGAATTAGCAAAAGCATCACTTATGAGTGATCCACATCAGTTAACCGATAGACAGGCTCAGGCTGTTCTCGATCTGCAGTTACGACGGCTTGCGCAACTCGAGTCATCACGGATATCCGAAGAATACAATGAACTGCAGGATTTTATTAACTCACTAAATGAACTCCTAGCGAGTCAACAAAAGATCGACGACGTTATACGCGCTGATAACGAGGAACTACGAGAAAAATACGGTGATTCGCGCCGCACCCAAATAGTCGAGTCCNCTCCTGATGATCTGTCGGCTGCGGATCTCATTCCTCATCAGCAAATAGTGGTCACCATGTCCGAAACCAACTATGTGAAGCGCGTTCCAGTCGAAACCTATCGCACTCAACACCGCGGGGGAAAGGGTGTCGCAGGACAAACATTGCGCGACGAGGACAAGATAAAGTTACTCATATCATGTGACACACACGATCGCCTTCTAATCTTCGCTGCTTCAGGAAGGGTATTTGCCCTAGATGCTCATCTCATTCCAGATTCCTCCCGAACGGGGAGAGGGAATCACATAAAAAATATTGTTGAGTTTGGGGACGCACACGACGACGATCAAGTGACAGCGATTGTAGCGATTAAGTCAAAAGATAAAGATAGTGACACGAATAACGCAATGATTTTTGCCACGGANAAAGGCGAAGTCAAACGCACACTCGCATCGAGATTCGATCAAGTCCGACGTAACGGAATTATCGCTATGAATTTGAAAGACGGTGATCGGCTGGTATCGGTTGCCCCTGCGCCATCTGATTCAACCGCGATCCTAATTTCTAGTGATGGATACGCTGTGCGGTTCGAACTAGGCAAATTGCGGGAAGCCTCTCGAACGTCGGGTGGGGTCCGAGGAATCAAACTCAACGAAAACGCCAGACTAGTAGGTCTTGTAATCGACAATCAAGGTGATGATCTCCTNGTGATGTCAAATGAAGGTAAGGGTAAACGCACCCCGATTGATGATTACCCAATAAAGGGTCGAGGCACACGCGGCGTGAGAACTTTTGGACCAACCGATCAGATAGAGCTTATCGGAGCGGCCGCTGTGAAAGAANCAGACGAACTCATGGTNATTACTAAAAACGGACAAATGCTCCGAACCAAGGCGGGCGACGTCAGNCAATCTAGNAGAGCCACCAAAGGAGTTATGACGCAAAAGCCATCTGACGGCGATGCGCTCGCAGCATTTGCTGTTGACGTGTCAATCGANACCTANTTATCTGGTCGGGGTGCCCGGATTTGAACCGGGGACCTCTTCGTCCCGAACGAAGCACTCTGCCAGGCTGAGCTACACCCCGCACCGTAAGAAAAATATCAAAGTCGAGAATGCATGCCATAAGTATGAAACTACCGTACTTCGATGGACTTCAATATTTCTTCAAGGTTGTACTTAAAACTATCACCTGAATCAAGTATTAGGTAACTGTTTGCCTCGTCTGGCTCGATCTCTTCCCGTTGCATAAGCTGATCTCTAACAATCTCAACTGTGGCGTCAGAGATATTGCCAGTTTGGCGGGCTCGGTCTGTAACACGCTGAGANGCAAGGGGTTCACTTATCCTCAGTCCCACTAACAGTGTTTCTACTTTTGTATGCTGAGCTGCCTGAAGTGTCTCGGCTCTCTGCACTTTTTGAAGGTGGGTAGCATCAGCTACTACGGTGAAACCTTCTCTCAAATATTTTTGAGTCCGCTCNCGAAGCGTCTGATACACCTCGACATTCATATCTAGATCATAATGTCCGGCATCCAATACTTCTGTTACTGGAATTCCAGCTAGTTCCTTCCTTATAACATCAGAGTTGAGCCAGACAGCACCAATTCTTGCCGCCACGGCTGCACCCAATAATGATTTTCCGCTTCCTGAAACACCGGACAATACTATAAATTTTTGGGCTTGAAATCTCGTAGCGAAGGAATCCGCCAACTCACTATACTTTTTAGCCTCGACGATTGCTGAATCTCTCGCGTCGTGGTCAATATTTCTATCCATAGCTGTGATAGAAAAAATTTTAGCCCTGACAAAGGCTCGAAACATTCGATGCAGCGGTTGGAGAGCAGATAAGGTCTGATCGCCAGANGAGATAATGTAATGAGCCACAAATTCATCCGCGAGGTTTTCCCACCCCTGGAAANTTAAATCCATTGCGAGAAAGGCAATTTCATAACCCACGTCTAGAAAACGGAACTGAAACCAGTCATTGAATTCTATACAGTCAACAATAAGTATTTCTGCATGACCATNGTTCTCACTTGCGCTGGATTTCACCAGATAGACGTGATCGCAGTGCAAGTCTCCATGACCCTCTACCACNAGTCCCGACTCCAATCGGTTNAATAAAATACCTTCGATNCGATCCAAAGTGCTATCCGTAAAGCGATTAAGTCGGGCTTGTATCTCTTCGTCAAAGNTGACTCCTAGAAATTCCTCTATCTCACGAGTTTCNCGATCCCACCAGGCTCGGANAGGGCCAATACCAGCAAAACCTGGATCGTTCTGCACCTTTGCACAATCACGATGAAATGCGACCAATCGATTCGCTAGATCAACCGGCAGGTTCGACATTACTTCGGTACTTCTCTCTTCACTCCCAGTAAGAAATTTCTGAAGCGTAGAATCCTCAGGCAGCCGTTTCATCTTTACTGCCCACTCAATAATCTCTGAGTTCGGCAGGTCTTCNTTCGCGGGTTCCACCTGTATTTGACCGGACGGCAGTAACACGATNGGTACTACCGAAATATAAATCGACGGAGCCAACCGACTATTCAATTTGACCTCTCGCTCACAGTTGAGTCTCCGCGTCTCAGCAGATAATTGGTTAATGAAACCAAAATCGACAGGTTTCTTCGTCTTATAAACAAATTCTTGGGTGAGATGTACATATGAAATGTGCGTTTGCCGCAACTCAATCTCTTCATCTCGNACTGGAAATGGATACGCCGCACTCGTCAGCATCGCNGTCACATACGCCGGGCGGTCAGATTCCATGATTCGAAATTAAGTGNGGNTGAGTAACGTGTCAAANCTGAACCGTTAGAATATTAATCATGGAACATAGNCAGCTCAGTCATATTGATGAATCAGGTGCTGCTCATATGGTCGACGTGTCTGCAAAAGACCCNACNGNGAGAGAGGCCACTGCTCAGGCNANNGTCTATATGAGCCAAACNACACTTNATCTAATTACCNGTAGTGAAATTCCCAAGGGTGATGTATTCGCGAGTGCNCGAATAGCNGGAATTATGGCTGCGAAAAAAACCCACGACCTCATACCACTTTGCCATCCTTTACCAATNAGCAGTATCAATATCGATATAGAGTCTTCCGCTGACGATAGCCAACCCGCACTCTATATAAATTCGACCGTGAGAGTGACTTCGAACACAGGAGTAGAGATGGAAGCGCTGACTGCCTGTACTGTCGCTGCTTTGACAATTTATGACATGTGCAAGTCTGTACAAAAAACAATGACAATAGGCGACATCAAGCTACTCACGAAATCTGGTGGTAAATCAGGAGATTTCAGCGCATCCTAGATTCGCATCACCCCAAACGTGGCTTCGTTCCCGTCAAGCATTCCCTGCCAGATAAATGCTTCTTCAGGTGACTCAGCCTCGACCACTTCCACCGCCAAAGTCTCTTCACCAATATGAACTCCGTGAAGTCTCATAGCTGATGCTACAACGCCGTCACCGGTCCAGAACACTCTGATGCGGTCTGAAATGTCAAAATCCGCATCGCGCCTCATATTCTGTAATCGCCTGATCACCTCTCGAGCCATTCCCTCTGCAATGAGCTCATCGTCAAGTTCAATCTGTAGCAGTGACAAATATCCGCCATCCTCCTGAGCTGCCCAGCCTTCGACCGCCTCTACGTCCACTAATACATCAGAGGCAGATAATTCAAATCCACTAATTGTGACTGTCTCGCCTTTTTTCATCATCTGCACAATTTCAAGCGCATCAGCAGTACTCAAGGCCTCTTTCACGTTATTTACTTCTCTCCCCACTCGCGGACCGAGCGTTTGCAAATTAGGTCGGAGTTTGTATTCGATCAATTCTCCGGCATCTTCAGTGACGATGACCTCCTTCACATTGAGTTCCGACGAAATATCGTCACTCCATTCGCGTAAGGAGCTACATTCACTGGGATTCCTTGGCACTAAAACAACTTGTGCGCAGGGCTGACGGACCTTGATTTTACCGGCTTCACGTGACGCTCTACCTAATGAAATCATGCGCTGTACAAGAACAACTTCCTGTGAAAGGCGCTGATCTATGAGTGCTTCGTCGACGTCAGGCCATTGTTCCAAGTGGATAGAATCTGTATCCCCGCTTGATTTCGAAATACTAAGATTTTGATAGATGGCTTCAGATATAAATGGTGTGAACGGGGCGAGCAATTTCACAGTGGTCATCAAGCACTCGTACAAGGTAGCCAGTGCTGCTTTCGAATCCTCGTCCTCACCCGAATTCCAAAATCGCCTTCTGTTCCTGCGAACATACCAGTTGGATAGTTGATCCACGAAGTTACTGATTGGTTGCGCCGCTTGAGCCGGTTCATACGCTTCCAGAGCGTCTGTAACCTTTGACACTGTGAGCTGCATCTCCGAACGAATCCATTTATCGATCGGCAACTCTGGACCCTTCCGCTCGTAGTTACTTGGGTCAAATGTTCCAGTGTTCGCGTATGTCACAAAAAATGAATACGTATTCCAAAGAGTGGATAAAAATTTTCGAGAAGTTTCTTGGACCAAATCGGACGAGAATCTCCTTGAGTTTCCCGGTGGTGCAGCAGTATACATTGTCCAACGAACTGCATCCGCACCATACTCATCTAAAACAGTCCACGGATCAATTACGTTACCAACTGACTTAGACATTTTCTGGCCGTTTCCATCCAAGATATGGCCCAAACAAATCACATTTTTAAAGGAATGCGTAGACGACACATCCCCGGTGGAATTCAGCAACGTCGCGAGGGCATGGAGGGTATAAAACCAACCTCGTGTTTGATCAACAGCTTCACAAATAAAGTCTGCTGGAAATTTTTGATCGAATTCTTCCTTATGCTCGAATGGGTAATGCCACTGGGCATACGGCATAGCACCAGAATCAAACCAAGCATCAGCAACTTCAGGAGTCCGATGCATAGCACCGCTACAATCTCCGCACCCTATAACGACCTCATCCACGAAGGGGCGATGAGGATCAATATCACCATCCCCGTTACGGATCGCTTGGCCTGTCCCACCAATTGCCCGATCTTCTAGCTCACTAAAGGATCCGATAACCTCAGTAGATCCACATAGCTCACAAATCCATATTGGCAATGGAGTACCCCAATATCGTTCTCGAGAGACCGCCCAGTCGACATTATCTGCGAGCCATTCACCAAATCGGCCATCACGAATATGCCCTGGTACCCATCCAATTTCCTGGTTCCCGCTAACTAGACTCTCCTTCACCTGAGTAGTGCGTATGTACCAGGATGGTTTCGCGTAATAGAGAATTGGCTGACTGCATCGCCAACAAAACGGATATGTGTGTCTTATTTGTTCAGACTTGAATAGAAGACCTCGCTCACGTAAATCGCGAATGATTGCTTTATCAGCGTCCTTTGCAAAAAGACCATCGCCTGGTCCGCCAATAGCAGTCCCATCTGGTGCAACTGGTTGCAAAAACATCAGATTATTCACTCTTCCGATTTCGTAGTCAGCGGCTCCAAACGCTGGTGCAACGTGTAATACTCCCGTACCTTCACTTGTCGTTACCTCATCAGAAGCAACAACACGCCTAGAAGGTAATTGATCTTTCGACTCAGGCTTTGTCGCCGCCCCGTTGACAAACATATATGGAGTCGCATCAGCCCAATTCTCCGCAGCCCAGAGTTCGTGATACTCAATATCCAACAATTCAACGCCCTTAAAAGTAGTTAGTACTTCGCTGTCAGGGCTAATCTGCTCAAGGAGATCTCGAGCAATAATTATTCGTTCACCACCAATATGCTCATCTTCACGCTGCGCAAGAACATAGTCGGCATCAGTCGAAATAGCCAATGCTGCTGATCCGGGCAATGTCCAGGGTGTGGTGGTCCACGCCAGTAGTGAAGTCTGGACCTGGTCATCAAGCCTAAGTGTCTTCCTGATCTCTGCATCTAATGCTGGCTGATTCTGGCGCAACTTGAAACGAATGGTGACACCTGGATCCGGAGTATCTTCTTGATAACCCAGTGAGATTTCGTGACTGGAGAGAGAGGTCTGGCATCTTGGGCAATGTGGCGTCACTCGGAAATCACGGAACATGAGTCCGTTATCCCAGAGTCGCTTAAAAATCCACCAACAGGACTCAACGTAATTCGCTTCGTAGGTAACATATGGCTCCGTCATGTCTACCCAGTAAGCAATACGCTCAGTCAGTTTCTCCCATTCCTGAACATATGTGAAGACCGAATCACGACATCTTCGATTGAATTCCTCCACGCCGAAAGATTCGATCTCTTTCTTCTGACTTAGGCCAAGTTGCTTTTCAACCTCAAGTTCAACAGGCAGTCCGTGTGTGTCCCAGCCGCCCTTACGAGATACCCGGTAACCACGCATTGTCCGATACCGTGGAATTAAATCTTTGAAAGCGCGTGCCAAAACATGATGAATACCGGGGTTTCCGTTGGCGGTAGGAGGGCCCTCGTAAAAAACGAATGGTCGCGTTTCTGATCTCTCTTCCACAGAACGCCTGAAAATCTCTTTATCCCTCCATATCTGCAAGATATCCAACTCTTGGTCAGGAAAAGAAACTCGAGAACTTACATCGTTAAATAACGTCACCTGATCCCCTTAAATTAAGCCAGTAATGAAGGTTATCCAGCCAGATTGCTAGCCTCAACCTGATCGACAAAATCCCTTACTAGACTATTCCACAATTGTGGCGTTTCAAAATAAGCCGAATGCCCAGCGTCCGGAACTTCGATATAACGAGACCCCGGCGTGAGTCGATGAGAAATCTTGATGAGCTCAGGGTGCACAACTCGGTCCATCTCTCCGCATATCCAGAGGATAGGAATTCCGCTCTGGGATAAACGTTGTGCCGTAGACCCTTTATAGTTAATCATTCTTTTGGTGGGAGCTAGAAAATCCCTCGGCCGGGGCGGATTCAGTCCTCGGAGTTGTCTGTACAAAAAATACATTTCAGGATCTTTAGTCTTGAAATCCGGTGCCATTGCTCGCTGCAAAAGTGATCCGGAGAGTGTGCCGTCGGTTTCATACTGTGACTTCAGTGACCTGTACTCATCGTCAACACATCCACCATTGGTGCCAGCATAAATTAACGAGCGAATCATTGATGGCTCACGCGAAAACAAGCCAAAGGCTGTTCTGCCGCCCATAGACTGGCCAACAAAGTGCACGTCTTTCGCACCAACATGTTTTAGCAATGCTCTGACGTCACCGCCAAATGCAATCCTACCTGGACCGTCCTGTATATCTGGTGACCGACCGAATGCTCGATGATCAAATGTGATCACGGGATACCTATCTGAAAAAGCTGAGATGTTCTGCCACCAAACTAATCCGTTGCCACCAGCACCGTGTGCCAGAAGAACCGGTGATACATCCGCGGTACCGATATCCGGCCCATACACCTCAAAATGCAGTGAAAATCCATCAGCGAATTCTAGGCGGGGCATACTCCTGCAACTCCTCATCCCACGGCTCACCCGTGGCACTGGCTACCACGTCAAGCATGTCTTCAACGTCTCCTCTTAGATTCTCGTCGGGCTTTTCACGCAATAGCTCCAAAGAGCTTAAAAATAGCTCGCGCGCGCGCCCATAAAACTCTGGCGCCGATCCATCCACTGCTTGAAATTTGAATTTCGGTCGATCCAATGCATTCGCAATGTATTCTAAACACCACCCGGCTGTATACAAAATATATGGATCGTCGCCCCCGAACTCAACGGCTTGATCAAGATACGTAACACCATCCGAAAATTGCCTTAATCGTGTCACTTTGGTCTGCCCAAGATATGAAAATCCTGGAGCAAATTTAGGATACTCCACTAAAAGAGCTTCAACCTGCGAAACAGCCCCGCTGATATCACCGCCTGCATGTCGCTGCATCGCATTTCTAAGAATTTCATTTGGATCCACACTAGTAACCCTCGCCCCCTTGGATATCAATAATAAGGATCCTCAAGGAAAAAAACCTGAGTCGCTGATAATGCGTTAATATCCGAGGTGTTGTGGAGGGAATTAATTTATGAGTGAAGAACTTGAACTTACCCAAGATATGAAGGACGCCATCGACAGAGAGGGTGATCCTGTGCTCTATGAGGTGACTACACTTGGCATACGAACATTTGCACGAGCAGTGGGTTACACGAACGAGGTTTATTACGATGAAGACGTGGCTAAGGCCGGCGGACATCCAACATTGCCATCCCCACCCGGATACCTTGGTATGCCGATTTGGGACCCTAACAAAGCACCCTCACGCCAACCTACTTTCAACAGCCCCTTTACTCGAAATTTGAATGGAGGAACTCAAGTGCAGCCAATCGAACAAGTCTATGCTGGCGATATTCTGAGTGCTGTATCAAGGATCACAAATTTAACAATGAGCCCTAGTCGATCATTTGGGAAAATGCTTATTCGCGAGAGTGAAACGGTATATACACGACAATCTGATGGCAAAGTCGTTGCGAAGACACAAGGGCAAGGTATCTCGTACTAGGGATATATCAGATATCAAAAACAGTAAATTATTAGGAGTTCAAAATGGTTGAAGCACAAAACTGGAATGCGGTTAGTGAAGGTCAGGAATTCATCCTAACCGAGGAAATGGATTCTCAGCGATTGGTAGTCTGGGCAGCAGCCTCAGGAGATTTCTATCAGATACATTATGACGATGACTTTGCCAAAGGGAACAATCTGCCCGATATCATTGTCCACGGCGCCTTGAAAGGAATGCTAGTCGGTAGATTGCTTGACGAGATATGCGGAACTGAAGGCCGAATTAAAAATTGGGGCGTCAGTTATCGAGGAATGGATCCCGCGCGACGCGATCTTACCATTCACGCCACAGTCACCAAGAAATACGAAGAGGACGGCGAGAAACTTCTAGACCTCGAGGTAGGAGTTAAGCAGGACGACGGTTCGACGGAGACGACTCCGGGGACTGCCACTGTCGCGCTACCAGCTTAACAAAGCCCGTTAGATATCGATGCTAACTGCCCAGTTTAACGAAGCTGTACAACTAGCTGGTCTGCCTGTACCAGAGTCACGGCTGGAGATTCTTGGGAATGATCCGATCTACTACTCGCCGTTCAAGCTCGGTGAAGGGTCCGCTGTTGTACATGGTCTCGTAGGGTCGAAAATAGATGAACTATGGCAGCTGCAAGGGCATTTGCCCCAGACTCTGCGTATCGATATGAGGCATTCCGCCGCATCACTAAATTCCATGAGTTGGCTAGACTTAGAAAATATGCCAGAAAACTTCCGGAATCAGGACATGACAAGAATTTACAGGTGTGGTGACGGTCGATACTTTCACTTGCACAGATCCTTTCGTGATGCACCGATCGTGGCGGAACAAATAGGGGTGGATGAGGATGCGGACCTTGAAACAATTGCTGCCGCAATGGCGAAACAAAACTCATTTGAGCTTGAAACAGCGCTTATTAGCAAGAAAGTCACTGGAGCAGTGGTAAGAAGCCCCGAAGAATGGCGAAGACATCCCCAGGGACAATTCCTCTGGGATAAACCGGTCGTGGAGATTACTAAGATTGGCGAAGGACCGGTTGAGAGCTTGAAGGGTGGTGAACGACCGCTCTCGAATCTACGAGTATTAGACCTAACCAGAGTTCTCGCCGGACCGGTCAGTGCCAGAACTCTCGCGGAGCACGGCGCTCAAGTGATGCATGTCGCGTCACCAAGCCTACCTACCATGGAGATGGCAGAAATGGACACAGGACACGGCAAACGTCAAATCCATCTTGATCTCAATAAAGAAGATGATGTCGAAACCTTGATGAACCTCGCTAAGAACACTGACGTCTTTAACCAGGGTTTCCGCAAGGGTACCTTGGATCGCCGTGGGTTTGGTCCCGAAGCGATGGCTAAGCTAAGACCAGGTCTGATTTACGTCTCCGAAAATTGCTACGGGCACGGGGGACCATGGTCCGAGCGCCCAGGCTGGGAACAACTTGCTCAAACGGTTTCAGGAATTGCCCAGATGCAAGGAGAGCTAGCACCATTGGAACCTGATTGGGACCGGGCACATGCCGCAGGGACTGATCCTTCAGTCCCGCGTCTAGCTCCGGCACCAATGAACGACTACAGTACCGCTTATTTTGCCGCATATGGGGTATTGGAAGCTCTCAGAAGACGCGCGACGGAAGGGGGATCATGGCATGTCCAAGTATCCCTCACTCAGACGGCGATGTGGTACTTGAAACTAGGCCTTAACTCCGCCTCGGATCTCGCACCTCTCCTTCCGATGGCGAGTGAAACAAATATTTTCAGCAAAGAACTTCGGAAAGAAACACTGTATGAACTCATTGAAAAACCACCAGCCGCTGACGTCACCGGTAATATTGAGCATTTCTTCGAGTCACATGAAACCGGCTACGGTCTGATGCGGCATCTGTCGCCGGTGCTGGAAATGTCCGATACACAACCGTATTGGGAATTTAGTAGTAGGCCCTTAGGAAGCGACACAGCTGAATGGGAATAAAAATGAGGGCTTGCTGGTAAGCCCTCATTTATTAATTCACTATTTACGTAATATCAGCCACAAGTAGTCTGAATCAACAACCGTGTCACCAGATATGGATCCATATTTGATGCCGGGCGTCGGTCTTCCAAATAGCCCTTCTGATCTACCTCTACCTGCCAAGGAATTCTGATTGATGCGCCCCGGTCAGAAACGCCATAACTGAACTCATTAATACTCTGAGTCTCATGTAAACCGGTCAATCGATTCTCATTGCCACTACCGTAGTTCTGAATGTGCTCTTGTATGTTCTTACCGAGTGCTTCACATGCATCAACTATCGGCTGATAAGACTCTCGCATTGCCTTTGTCGAATAATTTGTGTGACAACCGGCACCGTTCCAGTCACCTCTGACTGGTTTAGGATCTATCGAAACAACAACCTCATAATCCTCCGCAACTCGGTGAAGCAGCCAGCGGGAAACCCAGAGCTGGTCAGAAACTTCGAGGGGACCTAGTGGTCCTACCTGAAATTCCCACTGACCGGGCATCACTTCAGCGTTTGTACCAGCTATGCCAATACCCGCATCGATGCATGCAGAAGCGTGTACCTCTGATATTTCCCTACCGAAAATGAGGTCCGTGCCCACTCCACAGTAATAGGGGCCTTGTGGACCCGGGAATCCACCCTCAGGAAATCCAAGTGGTTGCTGACCATCAGCTTCAAATAGAGTATATTCTTGCTCGATGCCAAACCATGCCTCTTCAGAAGCAAACTTCTCCGCCACTTCAGCACACGCAGCTCGAGTATTGGTCGGATGCGGGGTCATGTCTGGAAGAAGTACTTCACAAAGAACCAAGCGATCGTTNCCGCCCCNAATGGGATCTGCGCAGTCATAGACTGGACGCAGCACACAGTCTGAGTTGGCACCTGGCGCCTGATTTGTACTGGAACCATCAAATCCCCATATTGGAAATTCTGTTGACCCGTCCGGCATTATCTTTGTCTTNGACCTCATTAACGGGGTAGGTTCAGTCCCGTCGATCCATATATATTCTGCTTTGAAAGCCATCATCCCCACCTTTCTTATCAACAACTAATTACCAGCTGAGCTGGACCGTATGTTCCTATAGATAATTATTCGCCTGAATTATTTCATCCACGTTACCGAATACGGACGTTGATATTAATGCACTCTGGNCATTCGCGCCCGAAACCTAGCTAATCCCAACCTCAGTCCCTGTAGCGATCGACAAAACGGTATCCAACGTTCCGGACGGTCTCAATAAATTCCTCGTCGGCCTCAATTCGAGACCTAATTCTCCTAACGTGTACATCAACCGTACGAACGCCGCCAAAATAGTCATACCCCCAAACCTGATTCAGTAAGACCTCTCTTGTATAAGGTCGGCCAGGACTCGAAGCCAAAAAGCTCAGTAGTGCATACTCCTTATAGGTAAGTTCGACCGTTTCATTGTTAAGCTTCACTTGCCGTCTATTGAGATCAATCACAAGTTTTCCATGCCTGAGTCGACTATCAGAGTCTGTCCCTAAGCTTCGGGCAATCTGCTGGAATATACGAAGACGCAGNTCCGGAATGGATATCGGAGCCTGAATAAAATCTTGAAACTCGAGAGACCTTAGATTTGAATACTCCGACTCAGGACTAATCAATAAGACAGCTGGTGTGGCCAACACGGCCTCATCACGAAGAACAGCTGCCAGTCCACCCAACGAAAGTCCGATCTCAACGTCGATAAGAACACACACAGGGCGCCAAGCCCGAGTCTCCTCGAGGCACTCCCGAGAGCTCGCCACTATCTTTGCGAGTCGCCCGTCCTCCTTCGCCACAATTTCAATATCTCGGATGTGGTTTGGATTAGATGTCAGTGCCAAGTAACCTTCCATTCTGCGATTCTACCAGTCGAGACCCAATCGACAATCAGAACATATGTGCTAATATAGCAGTATCTCTAAGCCGTGAGGAGCAGTCCACTAGTGGGCTGGGACTCATATTTATGCTGGGCCGATTGCATATAGGGGGTATATATCGCTAGTCTCGTAGGTCGTGCNTCAAATATTCACATATTTGGAAGTGAAATGCGCAAAACTACGTGTGCAATCTAAGCACAGAAAGAATTAAGTACGGCAGAGTGGAATATGGATTTCCGACTCCGACGCACTCGAAGGGTTGGCCGTTGTGAAAGTAATGTTTGTTGAGACAGTTGAGGGATCTGGTTCTCGGGGCGACGTCAAAGATGTCAAGCCAGGATATGCCCGAAACTACCTTCTTCCGAAAGGACTCGCGGTTCCTGCCACNCCACATGCTGTGGAACGAGCTGAAGAACTACGAGTCGCTGAGGCAGAACGTCAAAAAGTTCAAGATGCGCATTACCAAACACTTGTTGATCGCCTGACTGAATCACCAATTATTATCGGTGTTCGCGTTGGCGAGCAGGGTCGACTTTATGGGTCCGTCAACAANGCTGATATTGCCGAGAAAGCTGGGGAAATACTCGGTGAACAGCTTGACCGACGGCGGATTCTCTTAGGAGAAGCCATTCGACAAGTTGGTGTCTATTCGGTTCAGTTGCGATTGTCTCCAAACGTGCAGCCATATGTTTCTGTGGTTGTGGTGGANGAGGAATCGCCAGACGGTCTCGAAAAGGCCGCCGATCTTCTTTTGAATCCTCCCGAAAACGTCGAAGACGTTAATGATGATTCGGAAAATGAGGATAGTGAATCGATTGACTCTGAAAGTGACGATGCCATTGCTAGTGCGTCGGAATCGGAACCAAACCAAGAAGAAGACGAGTAGGGTAACCGATTAGCAGATGAACTCTCTCCGCTCTGAATCAGCTTAGGNTGAGGGCGATTTCAGAAAAGTTGATCAGTGTAGACTTTGGTCCCTGCATTAGGCGCCAGAGGTTTCGGGATGGTCAATTCAAATACGGGCCAGCTAAGTGCTTTCCCTCAACAACCGAGGTCAAACCAGCGCTTTGCTCAGCAACTCCCTCCTCACGACATAAGTGCTGAGGAAGCTGTAGTTGCGGCAATCCTATTAGACGAGACGGCTCTAGTGAAAGTCTCGGCAATACTGCAGATTGATGATTTCTTTGATGTTTCATGCAAAGCCGCCTTCGAAGCGAGTCTGCTGCTAGAAGAGCGAAGCGAACAAATCACTGCGACCACAGTGGGACATGAATTAGAGCGACTGGGGCTACTGGACACTGTCGGTGGTGAAAAATTCCTCGCGGAGGTGATCAGCAAACACTTTACGGCTGAGGGTGTTGAAGCGCACGCACGGATAGTCCGCCGAGACGGCCTCTATCGCCAAGCCATTGAAGGATTCAATTTACTACTACAGAAAGCATATGAAGGTGGAGCCGACCAAGAATCAGTGATTTCGATGGCGGAAGAGCTTTTGCTCAATATACGTGGCGCAGTTGGTAGCGGAGACTTTCAACGAATAAGTGAAATTCTTGAAGAAATGTTGGCCAACGCTGACGACGATGAAAACTTGTCAGAAAGAGTTGTGGAGAGCGGGTTTCATGACCTTGATGCGCAGTTAAACGGGGGTTTCCAACGAGGAAACTTGATTATAGTTGCGGCTAGACCAGGCCACGGCAAGTCCGCTCTCGCCTTAAATTTTGCTCGACACTGTGCACTGGAATCCACTGGCACAGTCGCTCTCTTCTCACTAGAAATGAGTGGAATTGAGCTAGCGAAACGACTGCTTGCCTCGGAGTCGGGTATCTCATCTCCTAAATTGACTTATGACGATGAACATGAAGTCGAACTTCAAAAAGTTATGACCGCTCACGGATCTCTGTCTGAAGCAAATATTTATATTAACGAACAGGGTGATCTTACTGTCGCTGAAATCCGAGCCGCTGCGAAGAGAATGAAGGCCGAACAAGGTTTGGATTTGCTGATAGTGGACTATTTGCAGCTCGTAAGTAGTGCCCAACGGTATGATTCNCCGGTAGCAAGTGTTACCCAGATTTCCAGAACCCTNAAACAAATTGCGCGTGAGTTGGACGTGCCTGTAATCGCTGCTGCCCAGTTAAATCGNGCAGTTGAGCAACGGAAGCCTCACATTCCAATCCTGTCGGANCTACGTGAATCAGGATCAATTGAGCAGGATGCTGACGTTGTAATGTTCATCTATAGAGAAGCGGAATACCACAAAAGCGAGGACCCCCAGGATTGGCCTCCNGACCTTGACCCTAGACAGGCCAAAATCATAATAGCTAAGCACCGTAATGGAGCGACCGGAGTGATTGACCTTCACTGGGAAGAAAATCTAGCCACATTCAAAGAATATGAACTCTACTCCGAACCGGCGGGGAATCCTCAAGAGACCTCCTTTAGCGATTTCTAAGGAGGTCTTTTGGACAAACATACACTCCCCACTACTCTATTCAAAACCGGTCANAAAATGATACCTGTTCCGGCCCAGTTATTCACTGAAGTACTTCCTCGTCTTNGTAATGAATCCCAACTACGGGCAACTCTGTATACCTGGTACGCAATCGCGTCCAAAGGCAGCGGTCAAAGGTATGTCTATTTATCACAGCTGTTAACTGATCCTGTTTTACTCAGCTGGTTTACTCATCTTGGTGGCAAAACTGGAATCCGACACGGATTAGATCTGAGCTGTAGAGAAGGTATATTCCTGCAGTTAAAAATTGATGAAGACGATAGAATTNTCGCTCCGAATGATGAGTCAGGTGCTCGACTGATCACCGACTTGAAAGCTGACCTGAAATCTGAGTCAGTGGCTCACCGTAACCAATCGCGCGATTNGAATCCTNAAACTGACTACGAAAAAACNGTAGTGAGTAACGTAATAGAAAAATATGAGAATGAAATCGGGATGTTGACCCCNGTGATCGCAGACATGATAGCCATTGCTGAGCGAACGTACCCAACTACCTGGATCCTTGAGGCCCTCGATATCGCGGCACAATCTAATGCCCGATCTTGGAAATA
Organism: Chloroflexota bacterium; assembly: GCA_002725365.1. Taxonomy (GTDB): domain Bacteria; phylum Chloroflexota; class Dehalococcoidia; order UBA2979; family UBA2979; genus UBA2979. The sequence goes on from PBOW01000040.1 coordinate 27,714, forward strand.
CGTGACTGCAATACTGGCTCGCTGGAAAAACGAAGGGAAAAACAATGACAACGAGGAAACTTCAAGATTTTCTTCCCAACAATCAGGAAGAGAACAAAATAGATACGACTCCGTCATTCAAAAAAGAGCCGACTCCGATAAAAGTTGACTACGAGTGTCCACTNTGCGGAGATATGGGGTTCCTGCGGCACACAACTAATGTGCAAGACGAACGTTTTGGACGTTCGTATCCTTGCTCATGCACTATCGAAAGACGTAAAACTCGGCTTACCGAAACACTTCTTGCAAACTCTGGGCTCGGCGCACTCAAACGACTCAACTTCGATAACTTACTAAGCGTCGGAAGAACGTCCGACAAAACCAATCAAACAAATTACGAAAAAGCTACTCAAATAGCTAAAGACTATTCAGCGGTCATGCATGGATGGTTGGTAATTCTTGGAGAGCATGGAAGCGGCAAAACACATGTGGCAGCCTCCATCGTGAATGCGGCAATCGCTCGGGGTATTCCAACCATGTTCTTCTCTGTCGCAGATCTCGTCGATTATTTCCACTCTGCGCTCAACAAAGAAAAAAGTGGTGAAGCCACTGACCAAGGGTATTCCGCATTATTGGATATACCTCTCCTCGTTATTGATGATTGCTACAGCCAAATATCAAATGAATGGGGTCAACAGAAGTTTGACCAGTTAATTAATCATCGGTGGAACGCCAAATTGCCAACCGTTTTCACCACCTTAGCTCTGAATGACGAGCTGGATCACAGATTGAATATTCGACTATCCGATGAGAAGAATACTCAGATTGTGGACCTTGGAATCTGGGAAACTGCTCCGTACAGTTTCATTGGTGCGATGGATAAATCAACAGTGACAAAGTTTAAATTTGAAAATTTTGTTTCCGATGGTATAGGGCTTTCCAAAACACAACGGCAAGATCTAATCTGGCTGGAGGGAAGATTNCGAGAATGGGCAGCTCAACCCGATGGCTGGATTGTTCTCACTGGGAGTCACGGTGTGGGGAAAACACACCTCGCCTGTGCGATTGCAAATGTTCGAATGGAACAGGGTGATAGAGTTGCATTCGCGACAGTCCCNGATCTACTCGACCACCTCCGAGCGTCCTATAAGCAGGACCAATCCGAATCGTACGATCAAACCTTCAAGCGATTATTAGAAGTCAAACTACTTGTACTTGACGATCTTGGAGCTCATAGATCTTCCGATTGGGCTGAGGAGAAAATTTATCAGCTAATTAACCATCGTTACACAACAAGAGCATGGACGATCATCACGATGAATGGTAAGCCAAGTGCCCTCGAAGACCGAATTGCGAGTCGTTTAACCTTCACAGAACTCTCGGANGTCTACAAGGTAGAAGCNCCAGATTTTAGGACGCTACGACCGACATCCTAAGTTTCATGGGCGGGGCATCACACCCTCTTGCCAGTGGGAACCGTCCGCACTCCATTCCTTCTTCCATACGGGTACAGTCTCCTTAACACGATCGACCGCACGAAGAGCAGCTTCGAAGGCATCCGCTCGATGGGCCGCGCAGACTCCTACAAGCAAAGAAACCTCACCTACTTCCAAAACCCCAATTCGATGCCAGATATAAACTTTGTAAACTTCCTGATCTTGGAAATATTCCAATATCTCTCCGCGGACCGAAGCTAGCTGTTTCGTAGCCATCTCTTCATAAGCTTCGTACTCCAGTCGAACGACGTTTCTTCCTTCGTGATGGTTACGCACAACACCCTCAAAAATAACAACAGCTCCCGCTTTATCATCCTCAAGNCCTTGCCGCATCTCTGCGGGAGTCAATATTTCTGTGGTGACTAATGCTTCTAAACTACCCCCGGCTATNGGCGGCACCAGCGCCACTGAATCACCATCCGTGAGTTCAGATTCGTCGGATAAAATGTATTCTTCATTAACCGCGATCGCCACTCCTGTTAAATACGGATGGAGTTTTGGATACTTCAGCGATAGTGCCTCTCTTAGGATCTGCACTGTCGCTGAATCGCCCTCCAATTCGACATCTAGCAGATCACTGCCCATGATTTCACGAAGCCCAGCAAACANTCGAACAGATACTTGCATGTTACGGACACCTCATACAATTACATTCTCAACGGAAATCTCTCACTGTCTGATTACGTAAAGCCATGATAATTCCAAATAACAAAATAACCAAACCCGCCCCCGAATAGACGAATTGCAGACCAATCACCGTTGCCAAAGTTCCAAGTAACAAAGCTGTAATTTGCATCATCCCCTGAGACATAAAAACAAAACTATTCACTCGCCCCANCACTTTGTTTTCGACAACTGACTGAATGATTCCTGTGCTAAGAGCATTAATAGCGAAAAAGCAAGCACCGCAAATTAGATTAAAACTGAAAACAAAAACATTAGATCTGGAGAGACTATAAAGCAATACAGCGGCCCCGAACAAAGATACCGTCATAAGTAGAGTAGGACCTCTTCGTAGTCGTGCGCCCAAGCCGGTTATGACTAGAGTGGAAAGCACTCCTCCCACAGTCCAGGTCAGAATCATTATTCCCCAGTCAAACGCACCGAATCCCAGTTTCTCGTCAACCCAAGACGCTATTAGCTGGCCCATCACGCCTAGACCGATAGCAATGGATGTCCAGTTCAGGAATAGCACAAATCGAACAATTGGTANGTCCNTCAAGACTTGGTACCCGTTCATTACGTTGTTGAATAATCCCTCACGGGCGGCCCCACGGTCAGCCGGGGCCGANCCCACTCTGATATAGAAAGTAAGACCCACAGCTAACAAAGGGCCAATTCCTGCGAACAAATAAGCAGTAGAATATCCGAGATTCTCTATCAGCCAACCTCCTGTCGGGCCCGCCCCCATTCCCCCAATTGCTAAAACCAAAAAAAAGAAACTCAGGCCTCTAGATCCCATAGCCGCACCGAGGGAATCTCTAACCAACGCTACTCGATTGGGCTGATCCTGTGCGAACACAATTCCAAATGAACAGAAAAGAATAATAACAATAACAAGGCGGAAAATAGAAGGGTCAGATCCTGAGATTAGGTGAAGAAATACACTTACCGCGGCAATCGACAAAAATGCCAGTATTTGACTGACTCGCATCACTGTTCTTCTAGGAAATCGATCAACAAAAGCTCCTGCCAGAACCATGTACCCGATGAAGACTGCTCCCGAAAGTGCCGCCTTTATGCCTAGAAATAGAGCACTTAAGTTCTCGGGAGCCATCTCACTGATGTACCATGACTGAGTCATAAATAGCACTGGTTGAGTAAAACCGATAAATAATTGGCTTAATAGTAATAACCGAAAGTCACGAAAATGAAGGATGTTCATAAATGCGTATCTTACTTATCCGAGCGGAATTTTGACATAACCATAGTCCATCAGACTCTAGAGTAACGGCCTGGTAGTACGAAGCGATTAACAAGACTTCTATAGACACCGCGAGCTACCTAATAATTAGTGAAATGGAAAACCAAGCAGGTGACACGGTGAATAAACACTTAAGTTCTGGATCTGATTGCCTAATCACACTCGGTGGAATCGGAAGTGGTCGCTTGCAACAACTCATGAGGACCGCCCTTGAATCAGCTTGCGTTGACCTAAGCGATATGTGTAATCAGGCAGGTATTTTCTCCAATATGACTCTGATCACCGACCAGCCTATGACTATTGAGACAGATAATTGGTCTCGTGTAGAGTACACAGAACCTCACCAGTCATTTGGAGACGTGCTGAAAACCTACTTTGAAACAACAAATCCGAAGCTCGTTGAAAATCCACTTGTGTATTTCGGGGCTGGCAGTGCGCCACTCATCCAAGATATGGATGTCGCAGATCTCGTGTCAACACTTGATCGAGCCAACCGGAATATCTGCGCTGCAAATAATATTTATTCAGCTGACTATTTTGGCGTTAATCCTGGGAACATAATCAGTATGCTGGATCCCTCCCCTGTGAGTGACAATGAGATTCCGAAGCGTCTCTCAGAGGAAAACAGGACAGAAGTTGTCGAATTAGCACGCAGTAGTCGTTCACAGTTCAACATAGACGTGACCGCTGACTTGGCGACTCTATTTCTCGCAGAAGCAAAAGGAACAAGGATACGGTCCTTCTTACAAGCTCATTCACAGTTATTCCAGCAGGCAGTTCAATGTCAGTGGGCGGCAGCTCAACATCTGATCAACAAAGAATCTCAAGTTCTCGTTTATGGCCGAACATCATCAAGAATTTGGAAATATCTGGAAACTGAATCCGCTTCAAAAATCAGAATTATCGGTGAGGAGAGAGGACTTGGCACTGCTCCTCCCGAATACCATCCTTACTCAACACTTGGTGATCTAATCAGGTCAGAAGGAGCTGAAACTTTCTTTACCAGAACGCTTCCGCTGATGTGTGACGCTGCGTTCATTGATCTAATCCCTATTCTCGCATACCTCCATCCTGACACCACTCAGGAGGATCGGCATGCCGCTTTCCTCATGGACGAGTCAGGCATTGCGCACTCTGGACTCAGAACAATTATCCACGGTGTAAACAGCAGCCCGATCCCAATCGCCATTGGTGGGCATACATTAGTCGGATCCGGCATAGAATTATTGAATCAAAGAGCTTGGGACTCTATTGACGGAATCAGGCCGAATCCATATTGATATTTGGACGCTAGGCTTAAATCTATAGTGACAGACGAGGGAACCTAGTATGAGTCTTCCTAGTACCGACCCAGAAATAGCTGAGGCAATCTCTCAAGAAATAATTCGCCAGACGACAGTCCTCGAAATGATTGCCTCCGAAAACTACGCCTCAACAGCTGTACTCGAGGCTGTGGGATCGGTATTGACGAACAAATATTCTGAAGGTTACCCAGGCAGCCGATACTACAACGGCAATGACGTCGTGGACACTGTCGAGCGCCTGGCACGCGAGCGGGCTAAATCACTATTTGGCGCCGACCACGCCAACCTACAACCCCATTCCGGAGCTCAGGCCAATATGGCAGCATATTTGGCGGTTCTCGATCCTGGTGACACTGTAATGGGATTGAAGCTAGATTCGGGAGGACATCTGACACATGGCTCGCCGGTGAATGCCTCAGGAAAAACCTATAATTTCGTGTCTTATGAGGTAGATCGCGAGACACACCTCATCGACTATGAATCTATGCGAAACACAGCCAAGGCAGCTCGACCAAAACTTATAATAGTTGGGGCAACCGCCTATCCAAGACTCTGGGATTTTGCAAAAGCCAGAGAAATAGCAGATGAGGTCGGCGCCCTCCTTCTTGCGGATATGGCTCATATATCCGGACTAATCGCGGCTGGAGCACACCCCACTCCTGTGGGACATGCTCAAATAACAACCTCTTCCACCCACAAAACCTTACGAGGGCCTCGGGGGGGGATGATCTTATGCGACACGGAACTACGTAGAAAAATTAATTCCGGAGTATTTCCTGGAACCCAGGGCGGACCAATGATGCATGTCATCGCGGGAAAAGCGGTCATGCTGAAAGAAGC
>PBOW01000041.1 GCA_002725365.1 Chloroflexota bacterium
CGGCGAACCAGTATGGGAGTGGTGGAATCCTGTTTTTAACAGTTCTGCCAACGATGGAGAATCAATGGCATTTTTATTTCGAGCATATCGATACCCGCAGGATTTCCCAGGATTTGCCGGGAAAGAATTAAATCCTGAGAGTTTAAATGAGCTGAACAAGCAATATGCTTTGATATAGCTGAGTTACTTTCAAATTATCGAATTCCGAAAGGTACTGGGCTGCGAGAAAGGAGTGTGTGCATTATGAGTGAAGAAGCGATTCAAGAGGCGAAAGATACATTTGAGAGATGGCTAGCAGCTTTTAACGCTCGGGATGATCAAGGAATGGTCGCAGAGATGCATTTCCCTCATCATAGGCTTGTAGCGACTAAATTTGATTCGTGGTCGACTGCCGAGGAATATGCAGCGGGCCAGCGAGCAATCGATGAGCGACTTGTGGCTGAGGGCTGGGATCATACATTTTTAGTCTCGATGGAAGCCGTGCAAAGTAGCGCAAGTAAAGTTCATCTGGTATTGCATCAGTCCCGCAGAAAAAAAGACGGGACTGAATACAATGGCTTTGACACTCTGTGGGTCTTCACGAAAGTGGACGGGCGCTGGGGTGCGAAATTACGTTCTTCATTTCTTACGGCTGAGGCGCAAGTGTATTCAAACTAACCATTTGCGAGGGCCTCGCAAATAGAGAGATTAGCCATTAATCTCAGGGCATTGGGGGGATTATGTCTATCCTGATTGACGAACATACAACTTTTATTATCCAGGGAATCACGGGTCGTGAAGCCGTGACAATGACTCGAGAATGTCTCGACTATGGTGCGAAGGTAATTGGCGGAGTGACACCGGGACGAAGTGGGCGGCAGGTCCATGGTCTTCCGGTAGAGGATACAGTCCTTGCCTTTACAGATCGAGAACGTGTTGATGCTGCAGTCGTCTCAGTACCTCCAGCATTCGCTGCAGATGCAGCATTAGAGGCAATCGAGGCTGGAGTTCCTCTGGTAGTTATCGTGACGGAACGTATTCCTCGTAAGCAGGTAGCGCAGGTTATGGAAGTAGCACAACGGCATGGAACTCGAGTGATCGGCCCGAACTGTTTGGGAATCATTTCGCCAGGTAAATCGAGAGTCGGCGGTCTCGGCGGGCAAGCTGAATCCTGTAAGCGTGCCTTTGCACCAGGAAAAATCGGAGTGATGTCCCGATCGGGTGGTATGACAGTAGAAATTGCAAACTCTCTATCTGAAGCAGGTCTCGGAATCTCCACTGCTGTAAGTATTGGTGGAGACCCAATTATTGGCTCATCCTACGCTGAACTAATGCCACTTTTTGATGCTGATTCTGAAACTGAGGCGATCGCTATCTACTCAGAGCCTGGAGGTAGAGCGGAATACGAGTTGGCTGAATACATGGAAGAATCAGGTTCAAAAAAACCAATTGTTGCATTTATGGCCGGCCGGTTCATTGACGAAATGCCTGGTATGCGGTTTGGACACGCCGGTACAATAGTTGAAGGAAAAGCTGACACAGCTGCCTCAAAGATTGAAAATCTCAGGGAAGCTGGCATAACTGTAGCTGAGCGGGTAGGTGAAATACCGACGTTATTGAAAGAGTTACTTGGAAATTAGTGGACAGAGGCTTATGTCAGAAAACAATGGGATGTTCATTCGAGTCGATATCGAAGAGTCGCTTAATGAAGACACAGAGTTGTGTAAACTTCTAGTCGAGTCTTGTCCGGTAGATATTTTCGCTCTTGGTGATGCCGATGAGCTCACAACGGTGGCAGAGAACCTCGATGAGTGCACGTTGTGTGATATATGTACTGACGCGGCCCCCGGTCAAGTTCAGATCGTAAAACTATATCGGGAATAAGTTCTTTTTTATTTGCTAGCAACTGTTGAATAATCAACGCCTTTTTGCTGCTGGTGTTTCGCTTCTGTACGCAAGCATTGGGTGCACACGTTGAGCCTTTGCCATCGCCCATCTACAAATATTCTTTTCTTATGAACATTTGGTTTAAACATGCGATTTCTCTTTTGAGCCTTGCGTTCCCAGTTTCCACCGTGCTTGTACCGTATGGATCTACCAAATACGGTTTTTTTTGGGCAAATGTCACACTTTCCTGAAGCCATAAGATTGTCCTAGTTTTCGTAGAATTATGTTCTCTGGGATCTATATACTACCTATATTACCCCGTAACGGTCGAATGGAAGGGCTGTTCAGTGAGTGAAAACACAATTACCACCAGCGAACTAATCAGCGCTTTAAAACTCGCTGAGACTTGGCTTGAAATTAATCGCGACGGTGTCAACGCAATTAACGTGTATCCGGTTCCAGACGGCGATACAGGAACAAACATGTTACTCACATTGCGTCAGGCGATTGAAGCCACAGGAGAACCAGCTCCTGGGCACATGGGAGATATGCTCGCAAAACTTTCTCGTGGGGCACTATTAGGGGCCAGAGGTAATTCAGGGGTTATTCTTTCTCAAATGATTGCTGGTCTTGCCTCTGGGCTTGTGGACGCTAGGGAATCGGTGACGATTGAAGAGTTCGCAGCTGGTCTGCAGAGTGCATCTGATAATGCGTATAGAGTGATATCAGAGCCGGTTGAAGGCACGATGCTTACAGTGATGCGTGAGTCAGCCGCCGCAGGAATTGGACTTATCGGAAAGGCTGAATTTCTCGAAACCATAGTTGCTGAGGCATTTGATTCCGTTGATCGAACACCCAATTTGTTGTCTACGCTGGCCGAAGCTGGTGTAGTTGATTCGGGCGGTATGGGTGTTGCTGTTGTCCTTCAAGGATTGAAATTTTCACTTCTTGGTGAAAACCTTCCCGACTCACCAGTTGTCGGCGACGACATCAAAGTAGAGATGAGCGGTGTCGAGCATGAAGGATATGGCTATTGCACGGAGTTCGTAGTTCTTGCCGATATCGAGAAAAATATCTTTGAAAAACAATTATCAAGTCTTGGCGGAGAATCAATACTAGTTGTTGGTGAACCGGGGGCTATACGGGTGCATGTACATATGGAAGATCCTGGACCTGCGCTGACTGCTGCAGTTGGACATGGAGAAACTGTTTCCATCAAAATCGATAATATGCAAATTCAGCATGATGCCTGGGCTGAAGACGCTTCAGGCTCGAATAATTTAAGTGAGAAGAAAGATTTACCGGCCATCGGACTGGTCTCGGTTGCCCGTGGAGACGGACTTGTCACAAGTTTTCATGAACTCGGGGCTGGTCTCGTGCTGAACGGAGGAGACACTGGCAAGGCGTCGGCTGGTGAACTCTTGGAGTCGGCACCAGCCGTGGGCCGGGACCATGTCATATTACTCCCTAACGATAAAGATGTAGTGCTGGCGGCTGAGCAAGCTGCAGCGGAAAGTGAAAACTTTCTCCGGGTAGTCCCCAGCAGATCTGTTGTGCAGGGCCTCGCAGCGGCTCTAGCTTATTTACCTGAGGGCGATGTAGATGAAATTGTTTCAACTATGACTGAATCGTTAGGTAGTGTGCAATCAATCGAGATCTCGACATCCGTTCGTGATACATCCGTAAATGGGATAGAAATCAGAAATGGAGACGGCATAGGATTTCTTGATGGGAAACTTGTGTCTTCACAGCAGACCGTTATAGAAACATTTATTCAAACGCTTAAATTAGCGGATGCACAGGATGGAGAAATTCTGACAATTTACACTGGTAAAGATATGACGGAGGATGATCTCGAAAGCATGGAGTCTGACCTGCGACGTACCTTTTCTGAGCTTGAATTAGATATAGTGGATGGTGGACAACCACTTTATCCAATTGTGGCTAGCCTTGAATAGCTAGGTTTCACTAGACAGATGATAGTTAGGGAGAATGATTATGACGTTGCGAATACTTACTGATACCGCGAGCGATATTCCAGATTCGACGGCGGAAGAATTGGGCATCGGACTGATAGAGTTGAATATCCATTTTGGCGACGAGATGTTGAAAGATAGGCGTGATATAGACACTCGGCAGTTTTTTGAACGCCTAGCAACTGACTCTGTTCATCCAGCAACTTCGCAGCCGTCACCTGGCGAGTTTGCGGAAGCATACCAATCGTTGATTGATGATGGTGCGGATGAAATTCTATTTGTATCTATCCACGGGAGTCTCTCTGGTACGTTGGATTCGGCGAAGCAGGCAATTGAATTGGTGTCAGGGGCACGAATCGATACAGTGGACACGCACCGAGTATCTTTCGCACAGGGAGTCGCCGCAGTCAGGGCAGCTGAAATCGCCAAGAATGGTGGCACTCTTGACGAAGCAAAAGCGGTCGCGGAAGAAGTTGCCGAAAGATCAAATTCTTTGGTGATTGCAGACACGTTGGAGTACCTGAAAAAAGGTGGCCGTCTCAATCAAAGTCAGTATCTTCTAGGTTCGATGATGCGAGTCAAACCAATTCTAGGAGTTGGTGCTGAACCTCCATATGTGACCATCGCCACTAGGGTCCGCACCCTTAAGAAGGCATTAGCAACGATGGTTGATATGGCTACACAACAGAAAATTGAGTGGGCAGCGATTGTCCATGGTGAAGGCCTTGAGAATGCTCAAGCAGTGCAGGAGTTGCTACAGCCGCATTTGCCTGATGTACCTATATACGATGTCACACCCGTTTTGGGAGTTCACCTTGGTCCAGGTACAGTTGGCCTGCACTGGTTACCAGCCAAAGACTGAGGATGGCGATCCGTGTCAACGGATTTGAACTGGTTATGGTCAGTCCTTCAGAAAGAGGGAGAAGCTGGTGCCACCAATGATCTCGCTGGTGGCATAGATGCCGTAATGCGTGCGGCTATACGTGGCGAACCTCGAGAATCGATAATTCGAAAGATCTATCGAAACCTTCCATCATCAGGATATTCAGGGTGGGGCATCGACGACCGTAAACTTTGGTTGAAACGTGCATTGGCGACTATCGAATCCGAACTAAAGTCCAAAACAATTGTTGCCCCGAAATCTAGTGGTTCGATCTCTGCCAAGAAGGGGACTGCCGAGACTCGCCGTTCCAAATCAGATTCAGGCCGAACATCTGCCAAAAAAAATATACCTCCAGGCGATCTCGGACTCGATATGTCGTTAAGTGAAGCCGGATCAGGACTAACGAAAACTGATCTCAAAAAACTTGCGGACTCAAAAGAAATTCATACTATACGAGATGCCCTCTACTATTTCCCCAGGGCACATAACGACTATTCCACGGTGGTCACAAAAGCTACTGAATTGATTCCTGACTCAACTCAAACGTTCAGAGGAACAGTAAGACGTACTTATGTGCGGAAAACAAAAAGAGGTCTTTTTTTTGCGGAAGCAGTACTGAATGATGTTGAAGGAAGACCTGTAAAGGCAATCTGGTTCAATATGTTCCGCAATCAATCACAAATTGCGCAAAGGATGCCCACTGGATCCGATGTCGCTCTAGCTGGGAAAGTTAAGCTCAAAGGACGTTCTCTAGAATTTCAGGCACCAGAAATCGAAAAACTGGATCCAGATGAAGCTCAGGGTCGCATAGCGGGCAGATATGCTCCAGTATACGGACTCACCGAAGGTGTCTCGCAACAAAAGGTCAGAGGCGCACTGTCACGTATTCTCGAAAAATTTTTAAGCAGGATAGATGATCCTCTTCCCGAAAAAATTCGGAAAGGACGAGATTTGATGCCGCTTCAGGAGGCTATTTTGAATTGGCATCTTCCTCCTTCAGAAGAGATGCTCATGCTTGCTCAACGTCGAATAAGTTTCGATCAGCTCCTTGTCAACCAACTGCAGGCAATCGACCGTAGGAACCAGTGGGTACAAGGGAACGGGCACCCCTTTGTGGATCATTCACCAGCAGAGGCCTTTATGAATGAATTACCGTTTACATTAACCACGGCTCAGAGCCGGGCCTTATCAGAGATACAGGAAGATATTTCGGCCTCAGCCCCGATGGCAAGACTGCTGGAGGGCGATGTTGGTTCTGGGAAAACGGTGGTGGCGTTGTCAGCAATGCTTTCGGCTGTGGCGAATGGATTTCAGGCGGTATTGATGGCACCGACTGAGGTGTTAGCTGAGCAACACTATAGAACTCTTCTCAAACTGATGAGTCGGTCCGATGATGAATCTGAAGCTTTGGCAGGCATGATACAAACGCCAGGGTTCGATCGGAATGTACGTATGGTCTTACTGACCGGTTCAACAAAAGGGAAAGAACGAAATTCAGCACTTGATGCTCTTCGCCATGGAGCGGCTGATCTGGCCGTAGGAACTCATGCATTGATCCAGGAAGGGGTTGAGTACTCGAAGCTAGGCCTAGCAGTTATAGATGAGCAACACCGATTTGGTGTCCTGCAAAGAGCTGCATTGAGGAAAAAAGGTGAAATCGTCAATGACTCAATGGATCCTGCTACCCCACATTTATTGGTTATGTCGGCGACTCCTATTCCTCGTACGTTAAGACTTGCCTCCCGTGGCGATTTAGCATTTAGCCGTTTAGATGAATTGCCTGCCGGGAGAAGTCCGGTCACAACTAAGTTCGTTCGTGGAATGGAGCGTGTCGAAGCCTATGGCAGGATCCGAGAGGAAGTTGAAAACGGTCATCAAGTGTTCATAATATGCTCGTTGGTTGAGGGATCTGACGTAGTGGAAGCCCGCTCTGCTACAGAGGAGTTTGCAAGATTGCAGAGCGAAGAATTCGGCAAGTACGCGGACAAAATGACATTAGTGCATGGCCGAATGCCCGCAGCAGAAAAAGAGTCTGCGATGCGCCGATTTTCTAATGGTGAATTTATGATTATGGTTGCGACGTCGGTTGTTGAGGTCGGGATAGACGTCCCGAATGCAACTGTGATGCTGATCGAAGATGCTGACAGGTTTGGATTGTCACAACTTCATCAATTCCGTGGGCGCGTGGGTAGGGGCACAGCTGCAGCGTACTGCTATCTGGCTGCTGATCAACCCACTCCAGAAGCCGAACAGAGATTGCTAACGCTCGAGGCTAATACTGACGGATTCAAGATTGCTGAAGCGGATCTTGAATATAGAGGGCCAGGTGAATTATTTGGAACTGAGCAGAGCGGTGAAGGGGCTACAAACCTTTTTGCCGCGGCACTGCTGGATATCGACCTCATATCTGCCGCAAAAGAAGATGCAGAGACTATGCTTGCAGAGGATCCGGGGTTGAAGGATCCGAAACACAGATTACTACGATATAAGGTGCCTAATATCCAAAGTGGTAACTTGGTGCTGGGTGAAGTCCATTAAATTGACTATTCGAACTCCTGCAACACCGTTTCGATAATACCGAATGCATCATCCAGTTCTTCTTCGGTAACAGTAAGGGGCGGCATAAGTCGTATCGCATTTGGCCGAACGGGATTTGACAGGAGGCCCTGGCTAATCCCCTTTCCAACTACGTCAGCCGCTATATCATCCCTGAGAATTATTGCCCGGAGGAGACCTTTACCGCGTTGACCGATTACCAGGTCTGACCGATCTTCGAGTTCGGCAATTTTCTTATCCATGTATTCCGAACGGGCATTTGCTGTTTCGAGCACGCCTTGATTTAGGATTTGATCTACTACGAAAGCCGAGGCAGCGCAAGCTAATACGTTCCCTCCGAATGTAGAACCATGATCCCCTGGTTGAAAAACTGCGGCCTTTTCGTTCGCGAGCACTGCACCGATTGGGACGCCGCCGCCAAGTCCCTTGGCAAGGGTCATAATATCTGGCTTAATCCCATAGTGTTCGAAGGCAAACATTTTTCCTGTACGTCCACATCCAGTCTGAACCTCATCAAGTATCAGTAATATATTTTCTCTGTCGCAGAGCTCCCGTACTTTCTGAAGATAACTATCATCAGGGACGTTAACGCCGCCTTCGCCCTGAATTGGTTCTAACAGTATTGCGGCTGTTTGAGCATCAACCTTTTCCTCTAAAGCCTCGAAATCGTTGTAGGCAACGAAATCAAACCCGGGAGTAGGGGGACCGAATGGCTCCCTATAAGCCGGCGTACCAGTCGCGGCCACTGTTGTCATTGTTCTGCCATGAAAGCTATTTTCAGTCGAGAGTATCGTGTAGGCACCGTCTCTATTTTGTATACCCCACTTGCGGGCAAGTTTTATAGCTCCCTCGTTCGCCTCTGCACCGGAGTTGACGAAGAAAATTTTGTCGAGGCCGCTGGCATTCACGAGCATCTCAGCAAGATTGATCTGAGGCTCCGTATAGTAGAGGTTCGAGACGTGAATAAGTGATCTAGCCTGTTCCGCGATCACCTCCGCTAAACCAGGGTGGCCGTGACCAAGAGCATCCACTGCAATTCCCGCTACACAATCAACGTAAGTCTTACCCTCACTATCCTCCACGCGGGCACCCTGACCTTTAACAAGAGTCATCGGTGGGCGCCGGAACATATTCATATGCACTTTGGCTTCGCGCTCTGGTATGGATGTCATCAGTATGGACCTTTCTGGGAATCGGCCCGTCGGCCTGAAGTGCTATTCTCCCACTTGCTCAAGTGCCTCTTGCAGGGCGTCTATCAGTTCTCGTAGTTTAGCTATTTCTTTCTCAAGCTGCTCAGTGGAACTTTTCGCATCATTCAGGAGGTCCCTGAGATTCAGACCAGGGGTAATAACTGGCTTATCTTGCTGATCTGTGCCACCTGTATCGCCATCCTGGTTCTGTAGGATCTTGCCATCCAAAGAGGACGGCCGCTGACCGAGGAGAACTTCAATGGCAAGTGGGAGAGTCTTTTCCATGACGATCTGGTTCCCATTCGCTGCCACGACACGCTGCAGCTGTGGCAGTCTTGATGCCTCAGCTTGTAGATAAATAGGTTCAACGAAAAGGAAAGAAGAACCCACTGGAATCATCAACAAATTGCCACGGATCACTTCAGAACCGGCCTGATCCCAGAGTGTAAGCTGCTGTGCAATGACTGGATCTTGATCGATGAGACTCTCGATTTGTCCTGGTCCCAACACATTTGAATCGGTAGGGAAGCGGTATGACACTAATTCTCCGTAATGCTCGCCATCTGACCGTCCTGCCAACCAGGCAATTGTGTTTCTTCGGTTAAGTGGAGTGAAGGGTGTCATAAGTACGAACTCGACCTGTTCCTCCACCACTGCATTATTTTCTTTGTCCGGTAGTGTCATTAACACAAAGTATGGCTCAACTGGCTGTTCGGTCCGGTGGAATCGTTCAGTTGGAATATTCCAGAGATCTTCAGAGAGGAAAAATACGGTCGGATCGGTGATGTGGTATCTGAGATATAAATCTCTTTGCAGTTTGAATAAGTCAGGCGGATACCTCAGGTGTTCTCGAATTGAAGCCGGCATTTCATCCTGAGAAGTGAATAAATCTGGAAAGATTTTCGCCCAAGAATTTATTATTGGATCGACCTCATCAATGAGATAGAAGGTAATGTCCCCGGTCTGTGCATCGACGGTGGTTACGACAGAATTACGGATATAGTTTATCGCTCCGTTGCCCCTCGGTTGAGAGTAGGGGATTGCATTTGTCGAGGTGTAGCCTGGAACAATCCAGACAAGTTCCTCATCGATTGTTACAAGGTAAGGGTCACTGTCCATCATGACAAAAGGCGCCACAGCATCAATTCGTTCTTTGATGTTTCTCTTCATCAGTAGTCTGGACTCTGAGGTTATCTGACCTGAAATCAAGAGATTCCAATCGGACAACTCCCAAGCTAACGCTAGTCTTTTGGCAAGAGAATTCAGCTGTATTCCTCGATCTTCTTGATAACGAGTGGTGACGTTTCCTTCACCTTCAGGGTAATCAAATTCGGGTTCATTCGAGTTACCAACTACCGGATGATTGGTGAGTTCCCCAAAATATATTCGAGCACCAGTTTCACTAAGTGGTAAGACGTCAGAGACGGGGGGGATGTCACTGGTCCACAATACAGGCAGTCCCTCGTCTACGACAAATTCATTGACTGGGGAAATCACGGCACCATAGCCATGTGTATACTGAAGCCTTTCGCGTGTCCAGTTGCTGTCGGGAGCTCGTTGAATGTCCAGTTCTCGGGCACTAATCATGACCTGCCGCACTTCATCTTCAATTTCGTACCGATCGACATCCACATCCTTAAACAAATACAGCTGCCGGATACCCTGAATTTGNTTAAAGGTATCTCTGACCGGGATTGGATCGAGTAGTCGCACATTTTTTAATGTTTTAGGGTTCGCGGCAAACTCACTAGGAGTGACTGTTTCATTAGCTGGNTATTGTCTTTCGTCTATTCCATCTAGGCCNTAGGCATAACGNGTAGCAGCGATATTTCGGGCTATGTACGTCTCTTCTTTGGCCCTCTCGTTTGGGCTTACTTGNAGGCTTTGGACCGTNGAAGGATATATAGCTCCACCGATNACACTTGCCGCTATCCAAATTCCCACGGCGAAGATAGGNGCCTGAAAGCCAGATTTTGCAAGGAAAGCATTTGCAATNGTGACTACCCCCGCAAATAANCCNAGCAAAATAATTATGTACATCGCAGGAAGTCTGGCATTTACATCTGNGTATGTTGCNCCATAAATGATNCCGCCAGNCTTATTCACTAGATCAAATATGTCAAAGTATGTTCCGAGAGTGAACATTAANANCAAAAGTCCAGCTAGAACAGAAACATGAGCTCGCATTGGGCGGGAGAGCGACATGCTGAACTGTCCTACTGAACTCCCAAATAGTGCCAATCCGTATATTGCGCCTGCTAAAACACCACTGATAATTATCAGCCAGGTGACCCATCCGTGGATTAACCTAAAAAATGGTAGGTCAAAAGTGTAAAACGAAAGATCTTTGCTGAATTGTGCGTCCTCCAAGTTGAACGGCACGCCATTTGACCAGAGCAGCACCTGCTCCCAGCCTGACGACAGAGCAACGCCAAACAGAATCGCCAAGAAAATAGTTATGGCGGTTGCTATGACGGTTAGGATTGCGTTTAAGGACTGCGGGTTTATTCCCTCCTCAATTAATTGGCTCGACGCGTCCGGAGCGAAACGTTTGGCCAGCCAGACATTTAGCCCAAGTAGAGTTGCTGCTATTGCGAATCCTATGGCAAAGAGTACTAACTTTGTGACGATCAGAGTCGAGTAGACTCCTTGGAAGCCGACTGATTCAAACCACAGCACATTTGCAAATATGGTTTTGCCGGTACTGAGTCCGATGAACGATAATATTGCTAGCCCCGCGACTAAAAACCATTTAACTGATATTGAGCCAGAACCTTCACCTCTACCAAATCGAAACATATCTGGCGGTGGTCCCAAGTCGTCCCTGTCATTAAAAAAGCCCATTGAATGAATTCCTTAACGCTAAATGTATGTATACCAGTTTCTCATGTGTTGGGGTGAAAACAAGTTAACACCTTTTCTTGAAATTGAATCAGCTAATCCTGGTGCCAATGTTCCCTGAAAGCGCCTCGACGAGACTACCTTGAATAGTACCATTAGCTATCCGAGTATCGATGCCATCTGCCGCCGCATCCAGGCATGCCTCTATTTTGGGAATCATACCTCCGGTGAGTACTTTTGTTTCCTGCAGATCCCGGATTTGCGATTCTGTGATGTCAGTCAGCACATTCCCACTTTCGTCAGAAACTCCATCGACGTCTGTCATAAAGACAAGCTCATCCGCACCAATCGCCCGTGCCAAAGCCGCTGCCGCTGAATCAGCATTGATATTCCAATGGGCGCCTATGGACACTCCTACTGGCGCGACGACAGGGAGATAATTATTTCCAATGAGGTTAATTACCAATTCAGGATTAACTTTACTGACTGTCCCGACAAAATGTAATTCTTCTCGCAGTTGCTTAGCTTGGAATAGATTGGTGTCTGCTCCAGTTATGCCAACTGCTCTGCCGCCGAGGTCATTAATTGCAGTCACGAGTCGGGTATTAACTATTCCGCAGAGAACGGCTATCACGACATCTATCGCCTCCTTCGGGGTAGAGCGGAGACCCTCTATAAATTCGGTGCCTATTTCTAATCGAGAAAGCATCTCCGTAATCAGCGCTCCACCGCCATGGACGATTACGAATTTCCTTTGCGTATCAGATAGTTCAAGAATGTCCGTGA
>PBOW01000005.1 GCA_002725365.1 Chloroflexota bacterium
GGCTATCAGATGCGATTTGGTCGAACAGCGATGTTGGAAGTCATGCGGCAGGACTATATTCGGACTGCGTGGTCGAAAGGCCTCCAGGAGAGAGCTGTGATTATCAAACATGGCCTGCGCAATGCACTGATTCCTATCGTGACGGTGATAGGCTTATTTCTTCCCGGTCTAATTGGCGGCACAGTGGTCATAGAGACAATCTACTCAATTCCTGGGATGGGAAGATATTTCATACATGCACTGAATGGACGAGATTTGTTCATCGTACAGGCTCTGGCGGTGATATTTACCCTTGTAGTTATTTTTTCGAACTTCGTAGTTGATATTTTGTATTCGGTATTAAATCCGAGGATAAGGTACTCATAATGGCATCAGCAGCACAACAGGAAGACACCCAGGAAATTCTCTTCGGCATGCGACAGGCTGATGAGAGGCCTCTATACAAGAAGGCTGTTAATGGAACTAAAAACTTTGCTGTCAAATACCCGATGGGAATGGTTGGCGCGGTAATTATGGTCTTGCTTGTTGCTATGGCTATTGTTCCATCCCTTTTCACGCCGCTAAGCGTTCAAAAAGCTGACTCAATCATTGGTATACATATTGGTGACCGATTCGAATCGCCAGGTTCACAATGGTGGTTTGGAACAAATGCATTAGGTCGTGATATGTACGGCCGGTTGATATACGGTGCTCGTACAGCAATTATGATTGGGTTCGGTGCAGTCATTCTGGCGAAGCTACTCTCTACTTTCATTGGAACAGTCTCTGCGTTTTTCGGAGGGTGGATTGACGCTGCAATTCAGCGTGTTGTTGAAATGGTTCAATCAATTCCGACTCTGATATTTTTGATTTTGTTTGTAGTAATGCTTGAACCACGACTGCCTGATATTGGACCCTTGTCGTCCGATATGTTGGTAATCCTTCTCGTAGTGGCTGTGCATTCTGGGTTTGTGTCGTCACGAACAGTTAGAGGTGTTGCCTTGTCCCTGCGTGAGGAGGTCTATGTTGAAGCTGCTCAGGCACTTGGGGCTTCAGATGCGCGGATTATGGCTAAGCATATGGTTCCAAATCTCTTTGCCTATGTCATCGTTTCGGCATCACTCTTCGTGGGAGCAGCTGTCCTGTTAGAGTCATCACTCTCGTTCCTTGGATATGGTGTTCAGCCACCGGCTCCGTCTTGGGGTCGTGAGCTTAANGAAGCTCGTGAAGAACTTGCTCGGTATCCACATTTGGCATTTTTCCCGGGATTATTTATTTTCGCTACGGTATGGTCGTTTAATATGTTTGGTGATGCTTTGAGAGATAGACTTGATCCGCGTCTTAGAGGATCTACCTAAGGGCAGCTGCTGAGCCGAATACCAGCCTCCTGCAGTCTAAAGAGTAGGGTTATTGCGCTTAGGTTTAAGGCAGTAATAACACTACGGTGATAACAGCGGCTAGGGCGAATCTGTACCAGACAAACATTTGTAGTGAATGGTTTTCGAGGTATCTAATAAGATATTTGATCACTAGAAGCCCACAAGCGAAGGAAGTTAGAATTCCTACTGCAAAATTGGCAAGAGTACCGTTATGCTCCGTCGAATCGGCACCGATAATTGTAAATAGACCAGCTCCGAAAATGATAGGTAAGGCCAATAGAAATGACAATTCTGCCGAATCCCTTCGGGAGATTCCTAGTAGTCTTGCAGCACCGATCGTCATTGCTGAGCGTGAGAATCCGGGAACNAGCGCAATTGCTTGCGCTANTCCAATAGAAATCGCATCACGTATACGTAATCGGTTGATCCCTGATGTTATTTCCTGATTACTGTCACTTTTCCAGAGGAAGATCCCTCCAACCGTGAGTGTAAGGACAATCAGCCACGGTTCTCTAGTGTACGTCTCAATAATTTCGTGAAGAAAGAATCCAGCTACTGCAGCTGGTACTGTCGCAATTAGAATGATTGTGGCTTGTTGGTGGCCTGTAGGTTCAATGCTTGATCCAACAAGATATCTTGCACTTGCGACGATCAATGTCGCAACACGTTTTCTGAAATAGACGGCTACCGCTAGTCCAGTCCCTACGTGAAGACTGACATCAAATAAGAGTGAGTCGAGCGAGGAATCAAGAACNTCTTGGGCGATCACGAGGTGTCCTGANGAAGAGATAGGGAGGAATTCCGTGATTCCCTGNAAAATGCCAAGTAGGAAAGCTAAGGCGATATCGACGTTAGTAGCAGGTTGCATAGTTGTAGCCTATAGCCATTCAGTTATTGGATTACCCCATTGAAATGGTCGNGTCAGGATATAACGCAAGCCCGACTCACCCGCATACATCGCAAGCGCATCAATGATAGGTTGCGTAACATCGATATTGTATCCGACGCCATATGCATATCCGGGACCATCGTGCCAAATATCCAGATANAGGTATGTNGAACTGATGCCCTCTGGTTTAGTGAGTTTCGTTTGTTCAACTGCATCGATCACTTGTTGCCAAATTTCCTGCAGCGTCCGTACTGGTTTCAGACGTATAACATGGATACCGAAATCAAAGTTTTCTATTTTAGAAACTATCCAGTTACCATACTCCTTCTGTCGGTCGATCTGTTTGTGCGGTGTGGGGAGTGTATCCATACCAAACGCTTTCATACACCAAGCCATCGCGCAAGTCTCAGTGATTAGGACTTGAATTGCCTCATCTTTCGAATAATCGCCACTACAGCTGAAACTACCATGAGTTTGAAACATGCGATGTTGCAGTTCTGGTAGTCCTCCATTCTGATACACAGCANCAAATGCCCGAGCCATCCACGCAAATGGTGGATTATGTTCGGTTTCACGTGTCATCATAAATGCTATCCAGCAACCATCTTGGTCGTACATTGCGGGCTGGATATCAGGGAATAAACATCTGAGCCATTGCGACATTTCTTCGGGNCTATCGACTAGCTGTTCCATACCGTTATCGTAAGCTTTCTTTAGCTAGTGCACCGTTACCATAGGAATNATTGGGGAAACGTTATGGTACTCGAAAAATTTAATTTAAAGGACAAAGTAATTTGTGTGACTGGTGGTGGCCGAGGGTTAGGTAGAGGAATGGCGAAGGCTTTGTCCGAAGCTGGAGCCAAAATTGTGGTTGCATCACGGACTCAAAAACAGCTTGACTCCGTAGTGGAGGAAATAGTATCTGCTGGCGGAGACGCCNTGAGTATTGCCTTTGATGCAACGCAATCAGAGCAAGTGGACAGTCTGATTGCAGGATGTGTAGCAGAATATGGTCGACTGGACGTGATGTTCGCAAATGCCGGAATCGGTGGTGGGACACAAGCAGAGTTTTGGGAATATCCAGATTGGGCGTTTGACGGAGAGCTAAGTACTAATCTCAAGTCTACTTTTTACACTTGTAGAGCAGCGGCGAAACAGATGATTCAGCAGGGTGATGGTGGTGTTTTGGTAACGACTTCGTCCGGAACTGCTCTTCGTGGAAATAAAAATTTTCCTTATCCGACAGCAAAGGGTGGAGTTATATCACTCANTAAGTCAATGGCGACGATGCTTTACAGTCACGGTATAAGATCGAATTGTATTATTCCCGGATTTGTGTCACAGGCCCCTCCAGAGAATGAGCAAGAAAGAATATTTAGAGAGCAAAGAGGGAAATTTATTCCGGCACAGCGACTGGGTGAATGGTGGGAATTGGGGCCATTAGCAGTATTTTTGGCNTCAGAAGCATCATCCTATATCACCGGAAGCTCTTTCGTAATCGACGGAGGAGGATTAGCCGGTGGACTTGGTCCGATTGGCTACAGACCGGAATATGAGTGGTAGGCCGAACATGAATCAAGATATTCCAGTGCTTGAACATTTCAATCTCGATGGCAAGCGAGCTTTAGTAATCGGATCAGAGTTCCCTGCTGGCGGCGAAATTGCCAAGACCTATGCTGTCGCAGGGGCCGATGTTGCTTTGTGCTCCATCACTCCTGATCAGGCGGTGATGGAATCTAGAAAAATAAAAAGAGAGATTGATGCCCTNGGGAGAAATTCTTTTGAATATGTGATGGACGTGACTTTAGGGAAAAACGTGCAAGTGACAATGCGCCAAGCCACTAAGGACTTAGGAGGACTTGATTGTGTCGCTATCGCTCCAGATTTATTCCTGGCAAAGCCGATCGAATCTGTGACGGAGACTGAACTTGCGAGAGTTATGGCCGTTAACTTCAACGCACATTTTTTTGCCATGCGATCAGCTGCGGCTGAATTCCGTAGACAAGGAGTGCCTGGTCGTATTGTGTCAGTTACGTCAGTGCTTGGTGAAAGAGGCCTGCCCAACACGTCTGCATATTCTGCCGCGCATAGTGCAGTTCACAACCTTGTGAGGGCTTGTGCACAAGAATTTGGCGGTGACGGAATTATGGTTAACGGAATTGCACTCGGCTATATGGAGTGGATGGGTGACCGTATTAATCCTAACGACGAGGAAGCAATGAGGGCGATCCGCTTTGCGATTATGAGANGAGCAGGGCGAAAAGATGANATAGGTCCGCTAGCACTATATCTATCTGCAGAGAGTGCCACGCGATANGTGACGGGACAAATTTTCCCGCTCGATGGTGGACTGTTACAGCATCTGTAAACGTNGAAACTTCTTCTTGAGATAATGTGACTACCGGCCAGTCCAGTCTGGTTTTCGTTTCTCACGATATGCTGGAGGCCCCAATGAAGCGTCATCCGTACTTCCCGCAACCTTTCTCATAGTTTCGCCGAATCGAATTGCCTCCGTAAACGACATCTCCTGCCCACGCGCTGCTACTTCTTTTGTCGCACGCACGGCTAAAGGGGCACTGTCTAGTAGCCGATTCGCTAGGGCGATGGCTTCTGTCATTAGTGTTTCGTGCTCAACAACTTTCCAAGCGAGTCCCATCTCCTTGGCTCTTTGCGCGTCGACACGTTCACCGATCAATAGTAGTTCCATGGCATTTTGCCAGCCGATTTTTTTCGGCATTCGAACAGCTCCCTGTATTGTTGGGACTCCGATCCTTACTTCCGGGAAACCGAACTGAGCGTGTTCACTAGCTATTACAAAATCGCATGCGGCGACAAGAGTCAAACCAAACCCAAGAGCATAACCGTTGACAGCTGCGATAGTAGGTTTCCATACTTCCATACCAGACTCCAAAGATGTAAGAGAAGGTATTTCCCAGAAACTTCCTTTTTGGCTGGGAGTTTGCCCAAAAGATTTGACATCTGCACCGGCACAGAAAGCTCGGCCGTTACCCGTAACTATGCCAACCCACGCGTCTTCGTCCTCCCGAAACTGACTCCATGCGTCGTTCAAATCCTCACGCAATTGAGGATTTATAGCATTCATGGCTTCAGGTCTGTTGTATGTAATAGTTGCTATATGACCCTCGCGCTCATATAGGACTGTGTCACCCATTTTCTGCTCCTAAGTTGTGAATAAATATTCTGAAGCTTAAGTTACCAGATTACGGTTGCAGCAAGCATCAGTATTAGCAGTCCCATAACTCCTATACCAGAAAGATATAGAATTGCAACTACCAGACGACTTTCACTCGTTGGAGATTGAATCCCCGACTGCGACAATAGTTCCGAAGGTATATCTGCCTCCACAGCTGGTATTTTCCGGGAGTGAATTTCCGGGAGCCCAGCATTATTGTAACCACCACTAAATGCTAGTCCGACCGTCACTAATGCCCAGAGCATCAGTGCGCCTGCAAGAACAAATGGAATAATCGCCGGTACATCTATTGTCATACTGATCCTAATTCTATGATTTTGTTCAGCTCTGCACTAGAGCAATGCATCAAGGACTGCCTCAGGTTGCTCGAGAAGAATCTCATGGCTGGCGTTATCAATTTCCGTCAGACTAGATCCTTTAATCCCATCAAGAAAATCCTGTGCGTATGCTATAGGNACAACTTTGTCCTGTTTTCCCCAAACAATTTGGGCAGGGCCTGATATTCGGTGTATTCTTTTCTTCAATCCGCGGTCGGGGAGTGGCCAGAGATATTTTGCAGCAGTGGCCAGTGTTTTGGAACGTTCGACATAGATTTCAATTAGTTCTTCTCCCTCTGCCGACTCGGCACCAGCCTGCGCCAGTCTTCGAAGACCGGTNTCACCTGCNGATTGAGCTGCCTCACCTTCAGGATCGAGAAAAAAAGCAGCAGCCATCTCAGATGGCGTGCAGGCGAAAAAGTCGAAGGTCGGNTTTTCTTTATGGAAAAAGCCCATAGGCGANATGAGGCTGACTGNGCTAAANCNTTCCGGTTGNGTNGCGGCGAGTTCTGCNGCGATCATTCCTCCGAGCGAGTGGCCNACAATTGGAAGGTTATGTAGCCCGAGCTCATCTAAAAGGTCGAGATATACATAGACCAAGTCATGGATNGTGTCGAGCTCAGTCTGACTCTCGTCACCAAAGCCTGGGTGGCGTGGCGCTATGACATGTTTACCAGCTTGCGCCAAGCCGACGATGACTNGATCCTCGTGAAGGCCGGATATGCCGTGTAGAAATAATAGATAGTCGTCGCTGTCGCCCCACTCAGCAATCTCAATCTCGAAGCGGCCATTACCCACTGGGATCTCTCTTGTTTGCATAGGGCCCCCCGAATCTTCGCCACTACTTGATATCTAAAGGCGAGTATAGCGCTCGTAGCTACATTTGAATCAGATTATTTGCTAGGGATAACCAGTAACTGCCCAATCGAAAGTGAATCAGGATTTAACAGTTGATTTGCGCTTCGGAGCTCGGCGGGAGTGATAGAAAATTTGGCTGCAATGGCATTCAATGTGTCCCCACTTTGAACGGTGTAGGTACTTGAAGAGTCATTATTACTAGGAGCAGCGGTTGAGGCTGGCGGAGCTCTTCCTTCGACTATCAGTGTCTGACCTATTGATAAGGAATTTGGATTCGTGATACTTGGGTTGAGCTTGGTTATCTCTGCAATAGTCAAATCAAATCGGTCGGCAATGGCACCGAGTGAGTCTCCACTAACAACCGTATAAGTACCGGCCTTGATTTCTTCGGCCGAACGAACAGTTCCCACTGTGATTGCTGGCGCGAGGTCGGTATCTACAGTCAATATTTGACCGGCTCGCAATATTATTCCTACATTTGGATTCAGTCTTACCAAATCAGGAATAGANATATCAAATTTTTCGGAAACGCTGGCCATGCTGTCCCCCACCTGAGTCCGGTACAGTCCACTTGCAGGATCAAGACTTTGCATTTCTGAGTCGGGCGAAGTAATCAGTATTGGGGTCGATCGGTACCAGGTCCCCGTAACTGAGTTTTCATAATCAAACATGCGGAGTTTCGGACATTGGCGCTCTGGTTGTTCGCCAGCTCCGACATCTAGGCAGAATTCAAGCTTCCCATCAGGTAATTTTCTTACGACGATTTCAGCTTGTTGAGTGAGCCATACAGACCGTGCAACAAGCAAGGTGCTTGGCAGGAAGGCTATGAGGCCAATCAAGACTATAAAGACAAGCATTTTTGAGCGCGTCACTCGGCNGTGGAGTTTTGCAGAAAGATTGTCCTGTGACACATTCACTCCGTGACTATCAATGTTTGATTGATCTATGAAATTATAGTGCTCCTTCGAGCAAGAGGAACCAGACTCGCATGCAAGTCAAAAATACTGGGCAGAGTCCCTGCTGTAATTTCTGACTTAAGCGCCGCCGCCGGCTGCCTCTGCGAGCTCGGGGTTATTGAACATGGGTTGCTGTTGGACTCGCCCAGCTAACATTTGTGGCCACCAGTGGTCCTCATAATCAGAGTGCAGATGCCGTAGATTCGGGACTACTTCCGTGGCAGTCTTCTTAATATTTTCCATAGCCAGCTCATGTGGCATAGAGCCGATTTGCGGCAAAAGCATCAAGTGTCCAATGTTCAGGTCTAAAGCTACCTGTTCCAGCTGTTCGGTTACGTCCTTCGGGGTTCCGGCAACAACATTTCCAGCCTCAAGCAGAGTCTCCCAGGTACTCCCACCAGGGCGCTCACCAAACGAGCCAATTTGTCCCAGTAACCCAGCCTTTAACGTGTCGAGTGTTCGATATCCTGGGGCGTCTCCGAAGCCAGGATATGTATGCAGCATCTTATTGAAAAAATACTCAATATGCGGGCCATATTTCTCAGCACATTCATCCAACGAATCACCTGTTACGACGAGCTGTAGGAAGCCTGCCTGATAGGGATTTTTTTCCATACCGCGCTGGTCAGCCTTATTCCAAAAGCCATCCATGACTTGTTTGCCACGTTTGAATCCTGAATATGACAAATATGCATAGTTGAATGACTGATCGAGACACCAATCCCAGGTTTCTATGGAGCCCGCCCCTGGCACCCATACGGGTGGATGAGGTTGCTGTACTGGTCGAGGCCATATGTTGACGTATCTCAGTTGAAAGAACCGTCCATCCCACGTGAAAACTTCTGGGTCTGTCCAGGCTTTGAGTATCAAATCAGAAGCTTCATAGTACTTATCACGAAGAGTCGCAGGATTTTGGCCATAGGCATAGTTTGTATCCATCGAAGTTCCGGTAGGGAAACCGGAGACCATCCGACCACCTGATATGCAATCGAGCATAGCCATTTCTTCAGCGACTCTTGTCGGGGGATCGTATAGGGCAATCGAATTGCCCATCACGATTATTGCCACATCCTTGGTTCGCCTGGCCAAACTTGCCGCCATGATATTAGGGGATGGCATGTACCCGTAGGCATTTTGATGATGTTCGTTTACACAGACACCATCAAAACCAAGAGACGCGCCGTATTCAAGCTCGTCCAAAGTCCAGTTGTACATTTCATGAGCCTTAGGAGGATCAAACAATTCGATCGGGACGTCTACCCATACAGATCGGTATTTCTCAGCGAAGTCTTCAGGAAGGTCGCGGTAGGGATGTAAATGGAACATTTCAATTTTCATGTAGACTCCTCAATCGATTCAGTGTCGTCCTAAGAAAAGTAGACTCTAAAGATATCTACCTTAGTAACGCTCATTGGGCACATTGTAGGCTAATTTAAGCTATTTAGACGACGAATAATGCGGTTAAAGAATGGAAGAATTATCTCCCTAAATCATGGAAAATCCTGTATAGTCTCCCAACCGGCTGTGAAACCAGACAGAGGGGACGCTGTACGCAGTGTGTTGCCGGTAGAGAACGACAAGGAAGGGAAATTCGAATGGAAAAAAATTATTGGAGTAGGTTGGGAGCTCAACGACGAGTTTCCAGACGCTCTGTGATACGAGGTGCGGGTGTTGCCGCCGCCGGTATTACAGGCGCTGCA
>PBOW01000042.1 GCA_002725365.1 Chloroflexota bacterium
GTTTTCCCCGAGAGATGAATAGAAGGCTTGTGCTTCTTCTAGCGTGACGGACTTATCTATCCCTTTAAGAATTGGCACGTTTGCCTCAGCCGCAGCCGCTCGGGCCCTGCCTTTGTCACCAAACAGCTCTAGGTGTTCAACATTTGGTCCAATAAAGACAATGTCGTTTTCCTCACATTTTCTGGCAAATTCTGAATTTTCTGAAAGAAACCCGTAGCCAGGATGGACAGCGTCGCAATTCATTTCTTTTGCTGCAGCGATAATCCCATCAATATTGAGGTACGCCGGTACCCCCTTACCCTCGAGGGCGAAGGACTCATCAGCTATTGAGCAATGTAGTGAGTTAGCGTCATCTTCAGAGTGGACAGCGACAGTTTTTATACCTAAGTCACTGGCGGCACGCATGATTCGGATGGCAATTTCACCCCTATTGGCTATTAATATAGTGTTGAAGCTCATGATTTTTTATACCTTTCATAATCGTATATTGTTCCTGTTACGCAATTTTCTACAAGTGCCTGATACGAATCATCATCAATATTCAGATACTCTTTCAGTACTTCTTCGCTATGTTGACCCACACAGGGTGCGGGACGAATGGGAGCCGATGCGCCACTTCCAAGTCTCCAGGACCGACCAGGGATGAAAGTTGTTCCAGTTTCCGGGTGATCCACTCCAACTATAAAACCACTTGAAAACAAATCTGGATCGGGATCTTTATAGACATCATAGATTGATGCGACACGAGCCGCACAGGCACCTGAGTCGATCACCTGTTTTGCGATTTCCTCCGCTGATCTTTCTCTTGCCCAATCACCGAAAAGCTTATCTAATTCGTCCTCATTATTTTTCCTATCCTTAGCCGTACTAAAACGAGAATCATTTTCCAGCCCCAGTAGCCCTGAAAGTCCGACCCAAGCATCATCGGTGTCTGCCGATGCCGCTACCCATGCTCCGTCTTTACTTTGATACACATTATGAGGTGCGATCAGTGGGTGAGTATTTCCTTGAGGTCTTGGTACATTTCCAGAAATCTGATACTCGCCAAGTGCGTCACCTACCACGGCGGTTAGGGCCTCTAACATTGATCCCTCGATACGTTGAGCTTCTCCAGTATCTGAACTACTGTGCAGCGCTGCCATGACAGCAGCAATCGTGAAATAGCCTGAAACAGGATCAGGAATCATCCCTCCGGTGTTCATACCGCTGTCGCCTAAATATCCATGAATAGATGAGAGACCCGACATGGGTTCGGTAGTACCCCCATTACCGGGATATTCCCAATATGGTCCATTTGCTCCGTATGCCGATAGTGACACGAACACGATACCCGGCTTCTTTGCGGCAAGAGTTTCGAGAGTGATGCCCCAACGTTTTAAGATTTGTGGAGTGAAATTGTCCATCACTATATCGAATTGTGGAACGAGTTTCCAGAAAATATCACGGCCTTCATCAGTTCCCATATCTAAGGTGATAGCTCTTTTGTTCAGATTCGCTGAGTTATATAGGCCTTGTGTGTTAAGGAAATGTTGAGGAATTGTTTCATTTTTGACTGCCTCGGGGATTCGGTTACTAACTCTTCTCCATACATCTACTCGATGTGGTGCTTCTATTTGTACTACTTCTGCACCGAGTAGCCCCAGTAATTCTGTGGCAAACGTACCAGACCAAGCATGCGTGAACGTTAGTACTTTTTTTCCAGTCAGCGGTCCTTCAGGAGACACAGTTGCTGTTGATGACTCTGACTTTATTCTACGATTCCAATCGATTTCATCGGCGTCAGCATTAAGTGCCGGTGCTGGACGNTTNAGCTCCCATTTTGTTGGTGANACNTGAGCNGATGGCCCCGGNAATTTCACATTTTTGTCGCCAATGGTCGTCGTNCTGAAATAGTCACGAGCCTCGAGGTGTTCACATTCATATATATCNGACATGTCGCGNACCATTCCTGAAATTGATCTCAGTTTGCACAACGCATGGAACATTTCNTTTCTATCTTTGTTGATGACCGTTCCCGCCGCTGCCGCCGCTACTTCTTGGAGTTTTGGATTGCCATGCCTACCAATATCTGGGATGAGTTCCTCTATTTCTGCAAATTCTTCAAGTCCTAACACACGCATAGACTCTGACCAATTTCGGAAATCACCAGGTCCAAAATTAATCAGCCCATCACGTGCCTGCCATAGCGGACCTGGGATGCCCCTCGCTTTTCCACCGAGAACGCCACGACACCAGCCCCGATCCTCATATATTGCCTGTATTGCCCAAGGGGCTGACGCCATAGCAAGCGCTTCAACTTCACTTAGATCTATCAAATCACCNAAGCCTGTCACCTTACGATTGAGCAGCACGGCGGAACTCGCTATAAAACCAGCAACGCCTGAGATATAGCCGGTTAGGTTATTCGGCAGCTGCAGGGGTGGCTCATTTTCGTAGACATTGATGTGACTAAAACCTGTTCGTGCTGANGCAGTCAGATTATTTCCCTTTACTCCGGCGAGATTTCCTGTCAAGCCATGCGGAGTTATGGACAAGTGGGTCGTGGAGGCATGAGAATTGTCCTGAACCATTTTGAACAGGTGCGAAGCAGAATCCACTTCTGTTGTGATTACCACATCGCTAGAACTTACGAGTTGAGCAAGTTGGGAGTCGTTTTCTAGCACAACGGATTTTTTATTCCAATTCGCATAGGCGTGCAATACTTCTGAAGCTCGTAGCGGATGTCCGTTGATTGTCTCAGCAAGTATTACCTCCCCACCGAAATCACCATAAAAGCGTGCGGCGAAGGCTCCTGATAACGAGCTTGATAAGTCAAGAATTCTCTGGTCGCCAAATGCACTTGTCATAAGTGTTAGACATCATCTCTCAGTTGCTTCATTTCGTCAAAATCCGTANGTTGTTGAGTCTCGAGAGGCACATGGTTTCACGAAGTCATTTCGGGAACTGTTAGATAGATAACAGACGGTCAACGGAGTACAGCATACATTCCCCAGATATGTCTTATGGCTCATATCGGGCTATGCTTTGTCCAAACAGGATAAACTAGGACATCAGCGANAAAGGAATTAATTAAGGAGATCTATGAGCGATTATTGGAAGCGTAGGACATTCAGTCGACGCGGATTAATCAGAAGTGCAGCCCTTGGGGGAGCAGGCCTAGCCGGTGCCGCCCTTATCGGTTGCGGAGACGATGGAGAGAGTACGTCTGCGTCTACCGCCTCTTCAGGCAGCAGTTCAAGCAGTTCAAGCAGCTCAAGCAGCTCAAGCAGCTCAAGCAGCTCAAGCAGCTCAAGCAGCTCAAGTGCAGCAACAGCAGCCGCGACACCGATGGCTACCAGAAGTGGTGGTACGTTGAAGGCNGGAACAAATTCGACCCCGAACTTCGTTCGTATGCCCTTCAATACGGCTGGTAACAACACCTACCTCAACCAGAATTCTCGAATTTTCGACCGGTTAGTTGAAGTAGGCCACATGAAAGGCCGTCGTCAGATTCAGGCAGATCAAGAGGCAACATTGTATGAGCTCTACGACGCTGACTATGGTGTATATCCCTCTCTAGCNCAGAGCTGGGAAGTCGCTGACGGTGGGACGACCATTATTTTCAACTTGGTTGATGCTCATGTCCATTATCACAATGGCGACGAGATGACTTCAGAAGACATCAAATGGTCCATCGACACGATGGTGGCTAACGAATACGAAGGCGTTGTTGGTAGTCCGTACGCTGGTGACCTGCTCTCCAAGAATATCACCGGAGTTGAAACTCCTGACGAGAAGACAGTNGTCGTTCGATTGAGTAAGCCGACCGGATATATATTTGACTATTTCCGTGGAGCCAATATTGGGCATAGACCATCTATCGAGGATGGATCAGTACTGAACGGTAACCTAATTGGTACCGGACCATTTGTGTTTGGAAACTATGATCCGAACGTTGGTTATGAGTTAACGCGGAATGCGGATTACTGGAATAACGCAAACGAGGCTCCGTACCTTGACAAGGTTGAGTCGACAATCTTTGCTGACTCAGGTGCCCAGGGTCTAGCCTTCGAAGCTGGTGACATTGACCTCTTTACTGGTGGTACGTTGCTTCCAGAGCATGCTGAGGCAATCAAAGGCAACTCCAAGTGGACACATGAAACATATGGTGGCCAGGGTGGACGTGTGTTCCGACTGCGTGCAGATCTCCTCGATAAGCGAGTTCGTCAGGGTCTGATGCGACTTGTGGACAGTGAAAGAATTTCTGCTGAGTACTTCGGAGAGTTCGACTCCCATGGATACCTCCAGTGGCAGCCCAGTTCGCTCGCGTACGATGCTGAGTTGGACGCTCCACTATTTGATCCGGCCGAGGCTGCAAAACTTATTTCGGCTGCTGGTATGGGTGACGGTGATGAGCTTAACGCTGAGGTTCTTCCTGAGCGTCTTGATGCTCCGGCTACAGCGCAGATTATCCAGCAAGAGCTTGGCCAGATGGGAATCAACTTAAACATCAGAAACCGAGAATACAGTGAGATGATCTCGCTCCAGACAACTGGAACATTCGAGCACATGCTTATTGGTTTCGGTAACTGGATTAAGCAGGGAAGCCCAGCACTAACGTGTCTGTTTGCTGACTCTTACGACGGCCGCATGAATGCACCTGTTGAGTCTGCTGAGAATTTGCGAGATCGACCTGGCGTCAAGGATGAGCTGGAATGGCTTGACATGATTGAGGGTGTGATTGACGGCACATTCGATGACTACAGAGCATGGAACGAGAAGTTCCATGATGTGGCCTGGTCACGACTCGTTTGTCGAACGAACGGTAACCGGTTCCGTTCACCGAACGTGCAGTGGACAGGTGGCCATGAAAACATTGGTGCTGATGCCGATGGTTGGGGTTACCTGAAGTGGGCTCAACGGGCCGACGGTTAGTCGTACGTTTGTTCCTGACTAGATCAGGAATGATGAGACTTTTTGAACCGGCCCTGGAACTAAACAGTTTCGGGGCCGGTTTCTTCGACCACGGTCTTTCAGTCACTCAGTGACGTTGGCGAAGGAGATCGTTGTTAGACTATTTAATATAGATTCAAGACGAGTGGGATTCTCGTTTCTACTATGGGGTGGCTAGATGAATTATTTTTTCCATCGCTTAATTACCCAGATGCTTCCNGTGGCNTTTTTGGCNTCGTTTCTNGTGTTTATGGTGGTGCGTTTAATTCCGGGTGATCCNGCGATGTTNGCNGCAGGTGGNGAGAATCAAACGAGCGAAGANGCTATGCAGCTNGCGCGCGAGCGTATGGGNCTCAACGATCCTTTTCATATTCAATANTTCAAATGGCTCGGNGGNGCNGTTCANGGAGACTTNGGNATNTCGATGAACAAAGGCGTGCCGGTTACTGACATTGTNACGAGTGCGTTCCCNGCGACTATNGANCTTGCTNTATTNGCTCTGACNTACGGTTTCNTGTGGGGTATNGTTTTGGGNGTTCTNGCCGCAGTGAACCGTGGTGGTTTTTGGGACTATCTGTCTAACATTTGGACGGGTTACAACATTGGCGTGCCATCATTCATTGCAGGGCTACTTTATCTTCTGGTATTCGCTATAGGGTTTAAAATATTTCCCGCATCAGGGCGCGTGCCATTCACCGAGGATCCTATTGAGTCACTAAGACATCTAGCTTTACCGACGCTCGCACTGGGGAGTATCGTAGCCGCACAGATATCGCGGTACACACGACAGTCCATATTAGACACGTTGACTGAAGACTATATACGTACCGCCCGTGCGAAAGGTCTACGGGAACGGACAGTGATGATTCGACACGCGTTGAAACCTAGTTTAATCCCTGTAGTGACCATAATGGGTCTCCAAGTGGGAAGTATTTTGGCGGGTACGCTAGTCATCGAACAAGTGTTTACCTGGCCTGGAGTTGGGAGATCTCTAGTTACTGCGGTGCGAGAGCGTGATTACACACTGATGCAAGCAATCACCCTGATGCTTGTGATGATTTTCTTAACTGTAAACCTACTGACGGATCTGCTCTACGTAGGGCTTGATCCACGAATCCGCCTTGGCGCGAAATCGGAGGCCTAATGTCTGCTACTACTGATCCGCTGTTAGCTGAGTCTGATGAAAGAGGTACGATAGGCAACATATTCCATGAGCTTAGCAGAATAGCTAAGAATCCAAGAGGTGCTCTATCTTTGACCGGGATTGGTGCCCTTTGTATATTTGCGATTTTTGTGCCCATCTTATGGGATGTTGATCCCAACTGGATAGAGAGAGTGCCGAAGAATCAGACACCATCCTGGGAACATCCGATGGGGACGGACCACATATCTCGTGATCTTCTTGCTCGGAATGCTGCTGGACTAGGCCGGACTGTAATCATTGGTTTAGCAGCGGTAACAATTGGCTGGATCGCCGGGATTGCTCTTGGCTATATTGCTGGGTGGCGTGGCGGTTTGACAGATACTTTGATTATGCGTGGCGTGGATACACTATTGGCTTTTCCGGGCATACTGATTGCAATCGTGATTATTACGATCATGAGCGGTACTTTCTTTGGACGTGGAATCGTTCCACTGGGTGCAGCGATAGCAATTTTCAATGTGTCTGGTATGGCGCGTCTGGCACGTGCACAGGTGCTTCGGGAGCGCGAACGTGATTATGTGGAGGCAGCCCGCGGCGTGGGAGCTTCAGAGCAACGCATACTTTGGCGACATGTTTCTGTAAACACCTTCGGTGCTTTTGCTGTTGCTCTACCGCTTGCGGTTGTTGCATCTGTACTCACCATGGCAGCGCTAAATTATCTAGGTCTAGGTACTAAACCGCCTGATGCGACGCTAGGACAACTTCTGATGGACGGTGGCCGATACATGAGGTTTGCTCCTCATTATGTGCTTGGGCCCGTCGCTCTCATGGCCATATTATTATTGTCCCTGAACTTCCTGAGTGACGTGTTGTCGGAGCGACTTGACCCAGTGCGTCGTAAGACAGGTAGTTGATTTTTTGATACGGAGTCGGGATGACTGATTCTTGCGACATTCTAGTCTTGGGCGGCGGTCCCGCGGGTAGTGCTTCGGCAACAATGCTGTCTGACGCGGGTTATAAGGTAGTCATTCTCGAACGAGAGAAATTTCCTCGGGAACACGTTGGTGAGTCACTTCTGCCGGCAAGTATTCCTATTCTCGAACAGATCGGTGTGATGCCTGAGATTGAGCGTGCGGGTTTCGTGACCAAGCATGGCGCGACTTTAGTTTGGGGAGCTGATCCCGAACCATGGAGTTGGTATTTCGCTGATGACCCAGGGCAGCGACCGACTTCTTTTCAGGTGGTGCGCTCAGAATTTGACGACATTCTCCTAAAGAACGCCAGCAAGCATGGGGTGGAGGTAATAGAAGAGGCTCAGGTGCTTGATGTTATCTTTGAGAATGAAAGAGCTACTGGTGCTGTCTATCTTCATGAAGGTTCAGAGAAACAGGTGTCAGCTCGATTTGTTGTTGACGCAAGTGGGCAGGCGGCACTGTTAAGTCGTAAATTGGGGCTGCTTGAGTGGGATACTCACTTCAATAATCTAGCTGTCTATGGATATTTCAAGAATGCTCGGCATTTGGATAGCCCGAACGATGGGAATATATTTATTGAGGCCTTCGAACATGGTTGGTTATGGAAAATTCCTCTGCATATTGGGATGGATAGTGTTGGCGCGGTCGTCGATAAGGATGTGGCACACGAACGACTGCGTGAATTGGGTTCAGATGGATTTTTGTTGAAACAAATTGAAGATGCTCCACACGTAAGTGAGTTATTGGAGAGTGCTGAACTTGTTGGCGAGTCGAAGGTAGTCAGGGATTGGTCCTATAAGTCGACTCAATTTTCAGGGGATGGATATATTCTGGTTGGTGATGCCGCCTGCTTTGTTGATCCATTATTTTCGTCCGGAGTGCATCTTGCGCTTGGATCTGCATCACTTGCATCGACTTACGTTCAGACGGTTCTTAAAGATCCTTCGTCGAGGTCTCAGGCAGATCAGACATATCGAGACATCTATGAGAAGCAATATCAGTATTTTCATTTGACTGCCCAGTTGTTCTACGGCACAAACAGAACGGCGGATTCATATTTCTGGGAAGCTCGAAGGATCCTCGGCGATGACTCAAAAACACCGAAGGAGGCTTTTGTTAAGGTGGTCGGTGGCCAACCGCCCCAAGGCTATGAGCGCGCAGTCATCGAGAGAGGTGAAGTTCCAGATGGAATACTCAACGATGTCAAACGCATGGAGTCCTATCTTGAGGAACGAAAGAATACGACTGAACGCCTGACGCAGGACGGCGGCAAGGAGCTATTAGAGAGTATTCCGTCTTTGCCTAACCACAT
This sequence comes from Chloroflexota bacterium, assembly GCA_002725365.1. Lineage (GTDB taxonomy): Bacteria > Chloroflexota > Dehalococcoidia > UBA2979 > UBA2979 > UBA2979. The sequence continues at coordinate 8,363 of PBOW01000042.1, forward strand.
ACGATTGGTGCAGAAGCCGATCTTGTCAGGTCAGGAATATAAACAGGTCTCCCATTTAGTTGTTGATGGACAGGACACTCTGACACATGGTTATCCATTAACTGCTGTCATGGCAGATTTAATTTCTCGAATAGACGGTGGAACGATTTTGTCCGACATAATAGGTCAATTTGAGTCGGATCATGGTGTAGCCGATAAGGGAGCAATGAACGCCGTGGTGTTAAAAACACTCCCGGAATTGATCACTATCGGCATGATCGATGTGACAGCGCCCGGTGCTACCCGAGCTGAACGCAGACGTTTCGAACGACAGCTACAGAAGAAGTAAGAAATAAACCGAACGTCTATCTGTTTCTCAGGCGCCTGATGGGAATAAGGCCACCAATCCACGCCGCGGTGGCAATCAAAATAATTTGAATAAATCCTCGAAGCACATGTCCTCCTTGAGAGAGTCGAGTACCTCCAACTTCAATATCATTGATCCACATGTTTATATTTGCCCAGTAGAGTGCGAACAACATCCCTACGAAACCGATGCTCGCCAACCGGCGGGTACGGGGGAAAAGCACCAAGACTCCCAAGAGAATTTCAAAGAATCCACTCACTAGAACCCAAAATCTTGGAGCACCCAGGAGATCAGGCACGATGGGCTCAAACCATTCGGGGTTTCGGAAATGGCCGATTCCGATAATCACAAAAGGAAGTCCATAGGCGATTGAGATCAGATGTCTAATCACGTGCATAAAAATATTCCTTTCAGTCGTATCGCGATAAATAGAAGGTGAACCGTTATTCCCATACTATGGTCTTATTACGCTTAGTGCGTTCGTATTCTCTGAAACCCCAGTAATAACAAGGAGATTCAGTTTCTTGGTATAGAGGTGCTCAATGTAGTACTGCTTATCCTGAGCTTTTGCTGCTAGCTATCGATTTTAAAATCAAATCCAAAAAATTAGAACGATCAGCTCGCGATTAATGACTACAATAGCGGTCAGAGAATGTTGGATGCTGGTGGTACCTCATGGCTGATAGTCCTTTAGAGTTTGGTTGGTTTTTACCAACGGCAGGAGACACTAGAGCCTATGGGGTTCCTGAGGCAGGGGTAGACGTCACACCAGAATATCTCAGTAAAGTTGCCAAGACAGCGGAAGAATCTGGGTTTGACTATATCCTTATCCCCGTTGACCGAGCGTGCTGGGAAGCCTATATTACCGGCGCATTTGTCACGGCAAACACAAGCAAAATATCCTCGTTGATCGCCGCCAGGCCTGGTTATATCAACCCTGTTTTGTTAGCTAAGATGATCTCAGCGTTTGATCGGATGAGTGATGGTCGTATTTGTGTCAATCTGATCGCGGGTCAGGCAGATGAAGAGGTCGAATCTGAAGGTGTCATGTATACCAAAGAAGAGCGCTACGCCCTTATGGATGAGGAGGTAACGATCATGAAACTGCTTTGGGCCGAAGAGGTTCCGGTAGACTTCGAGGGCTACTTCCACCAGATCAAAGGTGCGAGCATCAATCCAAAGCCTTCGCGACAGCCGCGTTTTTATCTGGGCGGTGGTTCGGCGGCGGCATGGGAATTATCTGCTAAGCACTCTGACGTGCATTTGTTTTGGGGTGACATGCCAGAACAAATTGCTCAAAATATTAGTGAACTTCAAAGCCTTGCTGCTCGTCATGAGCGCGAGACCGAGCTTGAATTTGGCATGCGGTTACAGATTATCTGTCGGGAGAGCGAAGGGGAGGCTCTCCAAGCTGCGGAGGACCTGATACATCACATACCCGAAGCGAGGCGTGATCTTTTAAAAATCCGTGTGGCTGGGTCCGAAGCGAATCAGCGGGTTCAAGAGCTCGCAGCAGAAAAAGGTCTGTGGATAGCACCTCACCTTTGGACTGGCCTGACTCGGTTTCGACCAGGTGCTGGCATAGCCGTTGTCGGTGATCCACAGCAATGTGCGGATACGCTACAGCAATTTATCGACGTTGGCTGCACATCCTTCTGCTTGTCAGGCTACTTACATGATGAGGAAGCAGAGCGCTTTGGTCGATTAGTTCGACCGCTACTGCAGAGTTGATCAGTCAGTTCAATAGCGTTCCCCTTGCAATTGCAGGTCGGCCGGTTACTGTTGCGGATGCCCGTATTACTATGGTCTTATCGTGATTCTTGTTGAACAACTGACTAAGTCATTCGGTCCGATGTCGGTCCTTGAGGACGTTTCCTTTACTGTAAGTGACGGTGAGAAGGTTGGACTTGTTGGACCTAATGGCACTGGGAAATCGACGCTTCTTGAGTTGATTGCAGGTATGGGCGATCCTGACGATGGCGTGGCCCGACATACCGACGGATCGCTGAGTTATCTCCAGCAAGATGTCCCTTTTAAAAGTGACCGAGTGTTGCTGCAGGAGATGTGGGTGGCTTTTGCTGATGTCACTGCAGTACAAAAACAGCTGGACGAGATAGCTGATCAAATTAGTGACGGCAGTGGCGATATCGATGAATTGATCGATAGGCAAGCCTCTCTGTTTTCCCAATTTGAATCACTGGATGGGTACAGAATCGAACAGCGTATTGGCCGCGTATTAGATGGTTTGGGTTTTTTGGTGGAAGATAGACAAAAGGCCTGTGGTGATTTTTCCGGTGGTTGGAAGATGCGTATAGGACTAGCAAAGGTGCTGGTTCGGAATCCAGATCACCTCTTACTTGATGAGCCAACAAATCATCTAGACACGCGCGCAAAAATATGGCTGTCGGAATATTTGTCCCAGTTCTCTGGGTCGCTTCTGTTGGTCACGCATGATCGCGAATTCTTGGATTTGGTCTCGACCCGAATAATAGAACTACGTGACGGAAAGATTCGGAGTTATACAGGCAATTATTCTGAATTTTTGTCACAAAAGGCTAAAGATATTGCTCTTCTGCAAAAGACTGCAGATCGCGAAAATCGTGAAATTTCGAGGCAAGAGCGCTTCATCGAAAGGTTTCGTAGTAAGGCTACAAAAGCTACGCTCGTAGCCTCTCGTGAGAAGGCGCTCGCAAAGAGAGTCAGAACGAGGGTACCTGACAAAGAGAAAGATGTTTCTTTTCAGCTAGAGTCTTCAGGACGAGTAGAACGCGAAGTTATTACGGTCGAGCATCTGGGTCATATATGGGAAGATGAGCCTGTACTCATTGACGCAAATTTGTTGGTAGAGAGAGGTGAGAAAGTACTATTGGTCGGACCAAACGGGAGTGGTAAGAGTACTTTTCTGCGGGCGATTTGGGGCGAATTTGAACCAACCGAAGGTCAGGTAAGTTGGGCTGAACGAGCAGAACCGGCGTATTACGACCAGCATCAAGACGAGGCACTCAAGGGTGAGTTGTCGGTTATTGAAGAAGTAGAATCTGTTGCACAGGGTCAGTCAGAAACTGAAATTAGGAAGGTCTTAGGACAATTTCTTTTCACGGGTGATCAGGTATTCAAATTAATTTCTGTGCTTTCTGGGGGAGAGAAAAGTAGAGTTGCGCTTGCGAAATTTTTGATTCAACCGTCCAATGTTCTGATACTTGATGAGCCTACGAACCACCTTGATGCAACTACGCGACGAAAACTTATTCAGGCACTTAAGAAGTACGATGGCACTATTCTTTGTGCGAGCCATGATCAACTGCTCGTCACGGAGATCGCGTCTCGAGTAATTCGGGTAGAGGATGGCGAGTGCGTCGAGCTGATGAACTGGTGAGATGAGTCAAGGCATTCGGCCTTGAAAATCCGTCTGTCTCCAAGCTTCATACGCAATCAATGCAACAGAATTAGAAAGGTTCAGACTTCGGTTAGCTGGTCTCATGGGGATGAGTAGTCGCTGGTCTGAGGGTATACCGCTAATAATTTCGTCAGGAAGCCCTGTATCTTCTCGTCCAAATAGTAGAGAGTCATTCTCTGAGAATTTAACTTCAGCATAGACACGGCTGGCCTTAGTCGTGACTGCGAATATTCTTCTGTCGTTATGGGAGCGTACATATGCTTCGAAATTTTCATGTTCGGTGATCACCGTAAGGTCTGCGTAGTCTAGTGACGCCCGTCGCAAATGAGATTCGTCGAAATTAAAGCCGAGCGGCCGGATCAAATGTAGTTCGGCGCCGACATTTGCTGACAGCCGGATAATATTGCCGGTATTGCCTGGAATAAGAGGTTCGAACAATACGATATGTAGCATTCTTTAAGAATTCTTGTAGCGCTTTGAATATACTTGCCTGAGTCAGTAGGTGCATGTTACAACCGAGTGAGATTAGATATATCTATCGAATAAGACGGGCTGGCCGATGAAGTTCTTTTCAACTCTAAGATCTGTTCTGCGGTTCCGAAAATTTGAAACAGACCCTGTTGCTCGTCGCCTTCAGAGTGTGGCTAGTGTTTCTGATTTACGAAATATCTCGAAGCGCAGGCTGCCCGGAGGGGTTTTTGACTACATTGATGGAGCTGCGGAAGACGAGGTTACCCTTAGACGTAATAGTGAGGCGTATAACGCGGTCGAATTTAGGCCACGGGTATTCCGAGACGTAAGTAACATATCGGTAGCCTCGTCGCTACTAGGTAAGCCGCTGTCGTTTCCGCTTGTATTGGCTCCAACCGGTTTTGGGCGTATCGCTCACTCGCAGGGGGAACTCGCTGTGGCCCGTGCTGCAGAGCGTGCGAATATCCCATACACGTTGTCTACTTTGGGGACCCGGTCGATTGAAGACATTGCCGAGGTTTCGAATGGCAGGAAGTGGTTTCAAGTCTACGTTTGGCGTGATCGTGAACTGGTCAAGGAAATGCTTGAGCGAGCAAGTGCGTCGGACTACGAGGCAATTGCTATAACCGTTGATACTGCTGTCTTGGGAAGACGAGAGCGTGACGTGAGACAGGGCTTTACGTTGCCGCCGAAAATAGGACTAGGAACCATATGGGATGGGATACTACATCCGGGCTGGACCTGGGACTTTGTGAACGCTGAGCCAATATCATTTGCAAATGTCCGTGGGAAGTCAGTTGGTGATGGCTCAGATCCGGTTTCACTTGCTGGCTATATTAATTCCCAATTTGATCCGAGTCTTTCTTGGTCAGACATTGAATGGTTTAGGTCTATTTGGAAAGGCCCGATTGTCATCAAAGGGATTCAAACAGTGGAGGACGCCCGTATCGCCTCTGAAATGGATCTCGAGGCGATAGCACTATCCAACCATGGAGGCCGGCAGCTCGATGGGGCGCCGGCGCCATTTGAGTTGCTGGAATCGGTCGCGCAGGCTGTTGGTGGTGAAATCGAAATCATATGCGATGGTGGTGTACGAAGGGGTAGCGACATCGCGAAGGCTATATCGCTGGGAGCAGATGCATGTATGGCTGGACGTGCGTATCTCTATGGTCTGGGTGCTGCGGGCGAAAAGGGGGTAGATTTTGTCTTAGAGCATCTTAAAGAAGGACTCGTTCGAACTATGGCCCTAACCGGAGCAGCCTCACTGGAGGAACTTTCAGGGGACCTTGTTCGAATTAGGGACAAGTAGCTAGGTTGGAATTTGGTCCCCACCGCAAACAACGAATTCAATCTCTCTCAAGGCACTGAGGTTGTCTGTCGGATCTGAGCTCAGTGCCACGAGGTCAGCTCGCAAGCCAGGCTCAATGCGACCACGGTCTGGCAAGCCGAGAAGCTCTGCGCTTCGATTTGTGGAAAGTTGCAGTACTTCCACCGGCTCGAGTCGACTTAGATTCTGCATAATCTCTAAGGAATAGCTGAGATTCTCATGAGGAGTGTGTGGGATGCCGCAGTCTGTGGACATCAACATACGAGCGCCACTTTCAATCAAGTCCTGAGTAAGGGTTGCCCTTTTTTTGTATTGTTGGGTATTCTCCTGTCCCCATAGAGATCCGAATATAGTAGGCGAGACAATCGTGCCAGTTTCGGCAATTTCCTGAATTACCTCGGGCACAGGTTCGCTACCATCAGGTGTCTGAAAGGAGCAATGCTCAAGCATGTCGACTCCCCCAGCGAGTGCATGTCTAATTCCTTCTACACCATGAGCATGAGCAGTAACGCGCACTCCAAGCCTATGTGCCTCTTCAACGATTGCCCGCATTTCTGACTGAGTGTATTGTGCTCGTTCAACATTTGTCCCTGGTGTCATGTTGCCACCCGAGGCCATTACTTTTATCCAATCAACGCCCGACCGCACCCGTTCTCGGACCGCGACCCGTACTCCTAGCTCGCCATCAGCCTCGCCACCCATGAAGTAGCAGTGACCACCAGTTGGAGTTATAGGGGCTCCGGCCACTATCAACGAAGGGCCTGAGACTACCTCTTGATCTATTGAATCTCTAAGAGATATTGCTAGGTCTGTTGGCGCCCCTAGGTCTCTGACTGTTGTAATACCCGCCCGTAGCATTTTATGACTGTTGTCGATCATCCTAAGGAGCATGCTTGAAGGTGTATCGTTGTCGTAGACAGCCCGCCAGTCTTCTTTTCCATTGAAGCACAGGTGAGCATGAGCTTCGATCAGACCTGGGATAATAGTGAGTCCTTCTGCACTGATTGTATGTGCCTCCAGGGATGGACTGTCAGTAAACACCCCATCACTAATATGTATGTCTTTAAGCTCAGGACCATTGGAATTACCATCCCAGACCTTGGCTCCCACAATAGTAATTTGTCGATTATTAGTAATTGTGGGACTCCTGTCTTTGGCCAGATATCAAGTCAGGCCTGTACGAACCTCAGGCTAGCTTAACAAATATTTTTTAACCCGATAGGGTGATAGGTTAGAAATTGTTGTATTTACTGTGTATTGGGTGGATATATGAGTATTTCGAAGTTCTGGAAACTGTTGTTCATTGCCGCTCTTGCTATTGTCGGCGCACTGATCGCAGGATTTCTTTATTTATATGTGTTCTCAGATCCTGAAGAGGAAGTAAGTCTTGAGGCGGCTGTTGCGGCGATCTCTACATCAACGAGTGTCTCTGCGGCTACAGCTACGGCTACAGCGACACAGTCGGCCACAGCAACACAATCAGCTACGGCGGACATGACCTCAGGTCTAGTTCTCACCGGTAGATGGACATTGTCGAGTGACAAGCCATCATTCGTCGGTTATAGAGTAAGTGAAATTCTAGTGAACACTGGTGCGTTTACAGCTGTGGGGCGTACCTCATCGGTGCAAGGCCAACTACAATTCGACGGTGATTCTATTTCTGAGGTGGAAATAAGTGCTGATCTCACCCAGCTGAAAAGTGATAATCAATATCGAGATCGAGCCCTACGAAGGCAGGCAATAGAGACTAATGAATTTCCAACAGCAACCTTCAGACTTACCGATCCTATTCAGGTCAGTGACTTCACTGATGGTGCGACGGTCGTCCGTTCTGTGGTGGGGGAATTAACGCTGCACGGTGTTACTAGGGACGTTACGTTAGAGATAGCTGGTGAACTAGTAGATCACACCGTAGTGGTAGTTGGTTCTCTTGATATTTTGTTTAGTGACTACGAGATTGATACTCCATCATCGCGATCGGTTGTGTCTATTGAGGACTACGGCGTGATGGAGTTCCAATTGTTTTTCGTCAAGCCGTAGGTCTGAATTTCGGCAAATTGGTACGTAAGCTGATATATTCCTCGAGAGATTGAGGGGAAGTAAATATGGATATTGGGGCACTGCAGTTTTTCTCCTGGCCTGGTCGTCGTGTACCACTCCCCGAAGTATATGAGCGGGCCCTGGAGCGAATCGAGATTATGGATCAATCGGGCTTTGATTGTGTCTGGCTGGCTGAGCATCATTTTTCGACATACTCGGTTTGTCCATCTGTTCATATGATGGGTGTGCAAGCTGCGTCTCGCACAAATAATATTCGAATTGGTATGGGAGTCACTTTGGCGGCGATGTACCATCCACTCCGTATCGCGGAAGAAATTGCATTGCTTGACCACTTTTCTGGCGGTCGGGTCAATTGGGGAGCCGGACGTGGCTTCGACAAAAAAGAGTATGAAGTGTTTGGGATCACCCCTGATAACGGAGGTGAGCGATTTCGAGAAAATGTGCAGATTGTAGTTGAAGCATGGAAGAACGAACGTCTCACGTATCATGGCAAATATTGGGACTTTGATGACGTTGAGGTACTGCCTAAGCCATATCAGGACCCACATCCCCCGGTGTGGATGGCCGCAACATCCCGAGACTCGATTGAAGCGGCAGCAAAGCTTGGATATTCAATATTGATGGATCCTCACTCGAGCCACGAAGAAATTAGAGAAAAACGAGAATTGTTCTATGACACACTGCGGGAGTACGGACATCCCGCCGAAGACAGAGTACTTCCAACTGCTCGACTGATTGCAGTTGCTGATACTGATGCCGAGGCAGAAGAAATTGCTAGCCAAGGTGCGAAGTGGATGTTGGGTAGCTATATTTCGCGGCCAGATGAGGAGATGGACCCAGTCGATAGATATGTTCAAAAGGTGATGATCCATGGTACGAAAGAGAAAGTGCTCGATGAAATTTTGAGGTTAAGAGAAGAAATTGGGCTCGATTCGCTTATATGTGCTTCATTGAGTCATGACAGTTTCGTCAGATTTACTAACGACGTACTTCCAAAATTGCCGAGATAGATGTAACTAAATTATAAATTCAGTAAGCTACAGGGATAGGCACATATCTCTTCGGTACGTGCGATTAATATAGGGGGTATCTAACGTGCAAGTTGCGGACGCGATAGCAGAAATTTTAAAAAAAGAAGGTGTGGAGTTCATCGTAGGTTATCCGGTGAACCCGATTATCGAAGCAGCTGCTCGGGCAGATATTCGGACGATTATTGTTCGTCAGGAGCGGACCGGAATACACATGGTTGATGCCTTCAGTCGTGTCAACTCCGGTAACGAAATTGGTGTATTTGTGATGCAACATGGTCCGGGGACTGAGAATGCCTTTGGAGGTGTTGCTCAGGCATATGGTGAGTCAGTTCCAATAGTGGTGATACCAATGGGGTATCCGAGAAGTCTTACAAATGTGACCCCGAACTTTAGTGGTCTTTTGAATTTTCAACATGTGGCGAAGTCAGTTGAGCAGGTGACACTTTCTTCTTCAGTACCTGATGCTATGCGCCGGGCCTTTAGTGCTGTGCGCAACGGACGACCACGACCAGCAGTGGTAGAGATACCTGGCGACGTTTTCGCCGAAGAGGTAGAGAACTTGTCATATACCCCAGTGAAGACTGCAAGATCTGCTCCGGATCCGGCCGATGTGACCAAGGCGGCCGAGATACTAGTTAAGGCTGAACGTCCGATTATTTATGCGGGTCAGGGGGTGCATTATGCTGAGGCTTGGCCAGAACTCAAAGAGTTGGCAGAACTGCTCGAGGCTCCGGTCACTACAAGCTTGGAAGGGAAAAGTGCATTTCCAGAAAGTCATCCCCTGTCGTTAGGCTCGGGCGGTCGATCACTTCCCCAGCCAGTTCATGAATTCTTGCAGGCTTCAGATGTAGTATTTGGTATAGGGTGTTCATTTTTTGCCACAGGATTTGGAATCCAGTTTCCAAAAGGCAAGACAGTAATTCATTCTACGTTGGACCCGCTAGATTTAGACAATACATTAGAGGTTACTCAGCCACTGGTTGGGGATGCGAAGTTAACCTTACAAGCACTGATTCCAGTTGTTGCTGAGCTCGTCGGCTCTGGTGGAAGGGGGCGTGCGGATTCTGTTGCCGCCGAGATCTCTACTATCCGTCAGAAATGGTTGGGAGATTGGCAAGCGAAACGGGATGATGACAGTGCTCCACTCTCACCCTACAGAGTATTGCGAGACCTACACGCGACTGTCGACGTTGATAACACGATTATCACCCATGATGCCGGGAGTCCTCGGGACCAGTTGTCACCGTTTTGGACAACAGATGTTCCATTGAGTTATATCGGATGGGGAAAAACTACTCAGCTCGGTTATGGCCTAGGTTTGGCAATGGGAGCCAAGTTGGCTCGTCCAGATAAGCTTTGTATCAATGTTTGGGGTGATGCCGGGATCGGCTTCACTGGAATGGACTTTGAAACAGCTGTTCGTGAAAATATCCCTATTCTGTCGATTCTGCTGAATAATTTTTCAATGGCTATAGAGATTCCAATCATGCAGGTGGCGCAAGAGAAGTATGGCTCGACCGATATTTCAGGGAATTATTCCGAAATGGCTAAAGCTTTTGGAGGATACGGGGAACGAATTGAACGCCCTGAAGACATCGTTCCGGCGATTGAGCGTGGAATCAAGAAGACTCAAGAGGGTACAGCAGTATTGCTAGAGTTCATCACACAGCAGGACTACACCTACTCGGTTTTCAAGTAGTATTTGGCGTCCTCCTAGTCGCCGGAATGTTATAGGCGCTTCCTAAGATGATTCTGAGGTTGTGTAAGCTGTATATCGGTTTAATCCTGTTTGGATTAGGCCTAGCACTCATGCTTGAAGGTGATCTTGGTCTTGGCCCTTGGGAAGTACTACATCAAGGACTATCAAAACAGTATGCTGCATCGGTTTCAGTGTTTGGTTGGGAAATTGATTTTAGTAGTGTTGGAATGGTCAGCATTTTCGTTAGTGTATTAGTGCTTGTGTTTTGGATTCCATTACGCGAGCGGCCGGGCTTCGGAACTATTATGAATTTTCTGGTGATAGGGATCACTATTGATGTAGGCATGGCACTGCTGCCCAACCCCGATCTATTTATCTTGAAGTTTATGATGATGTTTCTTGGACCTGTGAGCGTAGCACTTGGGACGATTCTCTATATTGGTGCTCGAATGGGGGCAGGCCCCAGAGACGGCCTCATGACTGGCCTCGCCAAGAGAGGGATTCCGGTCGCATTGGGTAGGACAATGATTGAGGTTACCGTATTAATTTGTGGCTTTTTGCTTGGCGGTAGTGTCGGCTTAGGAACGGTATGGTTCGCATTCGGTATTGGACCACTTATCCAACTGATTGGCAGGTATGGGCCGTTTGATGATTCAGTCCTGAGTCATAAATAAATTCATTTCGATCTATTTCCGAGCAACTTGATCTGTCACATTAGAATTTAATCAAATAGACGAACAGAGGCTAACTATGAGACTGTCAGCAACTTTTAAGGTGGGAGAAGTATCTGTTGCGGCATTGTCTGATGCTGCTACAGAAATGCCTGTCCCTAAATTTTTCAATAACGTACCTGTCCATCAGTGGACGAAGGCACTGTCTATCAAGGCTCCGGATGACAATGTGCCGTTTAACTTCGGATCTTTTCTTCTTCGTGGTAACAGTAGAACGGTCCTTCTCGATACTGGATTTGGTGAACAGGGCCCGTACACGGAAGCTGAGGGAGCCGGAGGTCTACTCGATAGGATTCGTGATCTGGGAGTTAATCTCGAGGAAATTGATGCAGTAATACATACACATCTGCATTTCGACCATGTTGGTTGGAATACAGTGCCTCAGGAGGGACAAAGAATTCCAACCTTTCCGAACGCCGTTTGGCGCGTATCTGACGAAGAAATTGCTTGGTGGAATTCAGGTGCAGTTCAGCCACATCCGGACTACGTGGGAATATTGGAAGACGTTTTCGATCCAATAGTGGAGCGAGGTAAAGTCGAGACCTTTTCAGGAGAACAATTAATTGAGCCATTCCTCACGTCAATACCAACCCCGGGGCACACCCCTGGTCATACTTCATTCTTGCTTTCATCAGGGGGTGAGCATTTACTCTTAGTAGGTGATGCAGCACATCACCCAGAGCATCTCGTTAATCATGAATGGGTCCCAGCTGTTGATCAGGATCCGACCGAAACAACCAGATCGAGGAGGCGTATTGTCGACGTTGCAATCGAAAAAAATGCTCTGGTCACTGGTGGGCACTTTCCCATACTGACCGTTGGGAAATTATCTGAATCAGATAGCAGTATTCACTTTGAGCCAGTCAATATAGATGAGACTGTCGATTTTAGTTGATTTGCGGTTAGCCGTTTTACATAATATTCAGCTCGCACTTGTATTGCTAGAGTTCAGGGAAGAGTTTATTGGAGGTATGTATGGCTAAATTTTTAATATCAGGTTCGTACGGCCCGGAGGCACTTGAGGCGGCAGCGAGTCAGGGGTTCCAAGGACGTATTTCATATGTCACTGCACTTGCAGAGTCTCTTGGGATGACAATTGAGGCGGCTTACTACGCTTTTGGAGACGACGATATTGTTTTGATCGGTGATGGTGACAACGATGCAGCTATTGCTCTTTCTCTAGCAGTAAACGCGTCGGGAGCTGTTGCAGTGCGGGTCACCCCGCTAATCACAGCCGCGGAGATGGATGCTGCCGCTGAGAAAATTCCCGATTACCAACCACCTACGACTTAATTGGTTAGGGTAGGCTTTGGGCTATCTCATTGATGATAGCCTCCTGGTGAGGTGCGAGTTCCTGGCCCGGTAGATCGTCGCGTCCTGCCTGATCAGTTATCTCAGTTCGTATCCCACTGAGTGCTTCGATTGTCGCTAGCCCACAGAACGGCACATATCGTTTCGAGTAGCCGCCTTCATGGGAGAAGACAATTTTTCCATCGCAGGTCGCATTAGCCAGAGCCAGAAGCATTTTAGTAAGTTCCCTATACGATTCCGACGTGAGCAACATTCTCCCTAGTGGATCGTATACGCTGGCATCGAATCCACAGGGAACTAATATCAATTGCGGTCGAAAGGATTGCACGGCTGGGACGACGACACGCTCGATCGCAGTCGAATAGGCGCCATGGCCTGAGCCCGCAGGTAACGGAATATTGATATTGTAATTTTGACCATTATTGGCGCCACGTTCTTCGACGGTCCCCGAGTCTTTTGGAAACAGTCCGTCCTGATGAATGGAAATTGTCAGTACATTGGGGTCATCGTAAAACGCTTGCTGGGTTCCATTCCCGTGATGGACATCCCAATCAATAGTTGCTATCCGTTCGATCTGCCAGATGTCCCGTGCATGCATAGCAGCTAGAGCTACGTTCCCGAATATGCAGAAACCTCTTCCGAGATCACGTTCAGCGTGATGGCCAGGAGGACGGACGAGGGCATATGAATTGTTAACTTGTCCACTAAGAACGGCTTCCGTAGCCACTATCGTGCCTCCGGCTGCAAGTTTCGCAATTTCATAAGATCCTTTTCCGAAAGGCGTACCTGGTCCGGCCATTCCTCCCAGATGGTCACTTAGTTCGCGAATGCTGTTGATGTAGTCATCCGTGTGAAATCGCCGTAATTCGTCCTCAGTAGCCATACGAGGGTCCAGTCGAACAAGTTGATCTGTCAGGCCTGACAAATCGAGAAGGTTTTTCATCCGACGTTTTGTATCCGCGTTTTCAAAATGTTCATCAGGTTCGACATCTGGAGTGGCACCACTCCCCGTGTCATGCCACATATATTTTTCATGCCATAAGAAACCAGTACTCATGTTGTCGCTTCTCCTGAAGTTGTTGAGGCAGTGTATCAGAGCTAGTCGCGAACAAAAGGGTCGGTCGAATTCTTGTCTAGTGCACTATGTGAGTCAGAGAGTGATGCTTCGGACGATCAAAGCAGAAGCAGAAACTAGCAGAAGTAGCATGGAGCAGAATTTGAACAGACTTTCCGACATGTGGGGTCGGATTCGCTGTGAGATATAGTTACCGACGATCACGGCTACGACCCCAGGAATCGCATATATCAGCGTTTGCGCGGTGAATACTCCCATAATTAGCAGCAATAAGGTGGTAGGGACGGCCATTGCGAGCATGTACGCAAACATTCTCGATCTGATATTTTCTGCTCCGCCCCCGATCCAATGTTGATAAATAATAACGGGAGGCCCAGGCATTGAAACTGAGCCCCGGAGCAAGCCGGAGAAGAACCCAGCAGTAACTTGGAATGCCCAGAACTCCGCATGTGGTGTGGTTGACATCTGTGATCTTAGGTAGTTCCCCAGTGCGGTTATGCCAATTCCGAGACCCACACAAATCAGAATCAACTGCTCCGAACCCTGCAATAGTACCCAAGCCCCTACTGGGGTCGTCATGACTGCGGTTATCGCTATTAGAGAAACGGAACGAATTTTGGTACGTGGCCGGTATTCGACGTAACTCGTTACTGACACTGCTAACCCAATCAATTGGGTAAGTGCTATCGCTGACCGAGCATCGAGAAACAGTGTGAGNACAGGAACAAGAAGGACTGCGTATCCGAATCCAAGCGTAGATTGTGCGAATGCAGCTCCGCCGATGCAGATCATTACGATTACGAATTCCATCATAGGATTAAGTTCAAACATGCTTATCCTTTCACGGGTCACGAGTAGTGTTTATCCTAATCAATAGATGGAGTTGGTTCAGCAAAATATTCAGTATGGTAGAGAATAAGTATCAGTGGAAGAATTGGGCTGAGAACCAGTCGTGCTCGCCTGATGGTATTTTTACGCCAATTAATGAGGAAGAACTCCTCTACTCAGTGCGTCAGGCAATCAAGGAGAATCAAAAGGTAAAGGCAGTTGGCACAGGTCACTCGTTCACTGGTACCGCGCTTACCGAAGGCTATCTGATAGATCTGTCGAAGTATGACAAAATTTTGTCAGTAGATCCAAACCTAAACCAGGTGACNGTGCAGGTTGGAAAAAAACTGGAGCATTTAAGCCCNGAACTCTGGGACCACGGACTTGCTATGTCTGATCTAGGNGANATTGCTTACCAGTCAGTCGCNGGAGCGATTTCAACAGGTACTCACGGGACNGGGCTAACATTTGGCTGTCTCGCTACCCAAGTAGTTGCGGCCCGAGTAATCACAGGTGAAGGTGAAATCGTTGAATGTTCGATGGTAGAGCGACCTGATTTGCTGCGGGCCGCAGTGGTCGGAGTAGGTGCNGCTGGTCTGTTATCGACGGTAACTCTCCAGCTTGAACCTGCATTCAATCTGCATGCTCAGGAAGTGATGCTTCCGTTTCAAGAAGTACTAGATCAACAAGATCANTTCATTATTGATAATGAACATTTCGAATACTTTTGTGTACCCGGCATGGATCAGGCTTTCACCAAAAGGAACAACCGAACGAGTCTCCCGGTAACGGAATTCTCGAAATGGCAAAAATGGTTTGAGGAAGAATTTTCCTATAACTACCTACGGCGACTGGCGATCGCCGCAAACAAGGTCTCCCCACGATTAGCAGCTCTCATCGGGAATTCTCTTCCAAGNGGCACCCGTGAAGACTACGTAGACCGATCATATTCTGTGTTCACTTCTGAACGGAAACTCAAATTCATAGAAATGGAATACTTCATTCCACACGAATTCGCACGGGAAGCTCTGCAACGGGTATTAGATTTCGTTGAAAAATCGGGATTAGATATTTCCATGCCTATTGAGGTTCGCTGGGCGCAAGCAGATGACATCCCCTTAAGTATGTGTAGCGGAAGAGATACCGCGTCGATTGCCATACACGTGCGTCAACATGAGGCTTTTGAGCCTTATTTTGTTCCTGTTGAGACGATAATGCGGGACTATGGAGGCCGACCACATTGGGGAAAGATGCACTTCCAGACAGCTGAAACGCTTGCCCCGTTGTATCCGAAATGGGAGGAGTTTCAGCTGGCGAGGAAAGAGCTCGATCCGCTGGGGCTGTACAGCAACGTATATATAGATCGTGTATTAGGACCAATCTATTAGAATCGCGAATACCCACCGTCGATGATGAAGTCTTCTCCTGTTTGATATGAAGATGCGTCACTAGCGAGATAGACTGCGACTCCTGCAAAATCTTCAGGCTGTCCCCATCGTCTTACCGGTACTCGTTTCATCACACGGTCCTCGAATACGTCATCGCCGACTCTTGGTGCAGTCATCGCTGTTTCGATCCAACCTGGAATGATTGTATTTGCCGTGATCCCGTATCGGGCCAATTCGACTGCTAGCCCTCTAGTCATGGAAATCATGGCTCCTTTTGTCGCGGCATAGGCTTCATTTCGTGCGGCACCGTCAATTGCGGAGAGGCTAGAAGTTCCAATGAGTCTTCCTCCTTCACCACGCTCAATCATGTGTCGCGCAGCAGCCCTGAACGTGAAGAAGGTACCGTCGAGATTTATAGCCATCACCCTTTTCCAAGTATCCGTCGGGAATTCCTGAAACGGTGCTCCACCACCAGCCCCAGCGTTAGCGAAACATGAGTCGACTTGGCCGAAAAGCTTCAGAGTCTCTGCAAATGCTGATTCCACCTCTTCCTCCTGTGAAACGTCGCAGCGAATAGCCGCAGCTTTTCCACCAACATCGAGAAGGGCCTTTTCAGCGGCAGCATTTTTGTCAGGATTGGTGCCCCAGATACATACGTCGGCACCGGCTTGTGCCAGCCCGATCGCCATACCAAGTCCAATGCCACTATTTCCGCCAGTGACCAGTGCCACTTTGCCTGTCAGATCAAATCCTGCAAAAGCCATAGTTTTTCCTTCCCATAATCTCTCTCGCTTAGGAGATTGTAGGTGACT
>PBOW01000043.1 GCA_002725365.1 Chloroflexota bacterium
GATGGCAGTACACCGTCTGTTACGAGGAAAGTGAAAGCACGTGCGTGTTCACTCATCGCTCGAAGTGCGAATGCCGTCTCGTAGCTCGCGGGATCGTATTTATGACCCGTAATTGATTCAGCTTGTGTAATCAACATTTTTAACTCGTCAGTCATGTAGACTGATTTTTCACCCTGAAGCACTGAGGCGAGTCGCTCAAGTCCAGCTCCAGTATCAATGTTCGCAGCTGGTAGATCCCTCTGACTTCTATCATCAAGAAGTTCGTATTGCATGAACACAAGATTCCATATTTCGAGAAATCTGCCACAGCCCTCATCTGGATGACACGATCCCGCCTCGCATGTTTCGCAATCAGCGTTGGGACCCCAATCATAGTGAAGCTCCGAACACGGTCCCATCGGGCCAGTATCGCCAGGTGGCCCCCACCAATTGCCTTGCTCAGCCGTGTATCGCAAGATCCTCTCGTCTGGTAGCCCTATAGTACTCCAGAGTTCATAAGCTTCATCATCGTCCACGTACACGGTAGCCCAGAGTCTATCGCCTGGTATTCCAAGGACATCGGTCAAAAATTCCCAAGACCAACTGATCGCCTCTGACTTAAAATAATCCCCAATCGAAAAGTTCCCCAACATCTCGAAGAAAGTGAGATGGTCGTCATCACCTACTTCCTCGACATCAGATGTTCGAAAACAACGCTGTATCGAGGTCAATCGAGGTGCGGGAGGTCGTTCGAGGCCCAAAAAATAAGGCTTGAATTGCACCATTCCAGCTGTAGTAAAAAGCAAGGTCGGATCGCCGTGCGGCACCAAAGAGGCTGACGGAATTGGTCGGTGATCGCGTTCTTGGAAATATTCAATGAATGCTTCTCTAAGCTCGTTGACTTTCACTGCTTCTCCCAACATTTCAAATTCCGTATACCGATGCAAGGACCATAGCGCCGGCTAAGTGAGTATCTGTAGTAGAATTTTATCTCACATCAAGTAAGTTATCGTGTAGTTTAAGGGCTTGATCAGCAGATGTCTGAGGAACAATCCTACGCACCGTTTTCGCCAGCTGAATCTTTAAAGGGTTGGCACGTCATCATTGACGTGTCCGGAACCAACTACGATCAATGGGAATCCCTCAGTTGCTTGCAGGCTGTCGCGGGCAAAACCTCTTTCCAGCACTTAGTGGACTGCGTGGCAGCACTTAGCCCAGAAGGCATTTCATGTATCGGAGTCGATACCACCCGCGATAAGGGAATTGATGACTTTCTCCACTNAACCAAATCTCGTGGAATTGAGCACGAGCTCGTTCGAATCAGTGGAGCTCTAAAGAAAGAAGATGGCGTCGCCGCCACTCTACTCATCAGAGGTGACATGCCACTGATTGAAGGTGAGACATTACTCAAGCTTGTAGGTCAGCATAGATTGACTGATACTGACATGACTGTTTTAACTGTTCGGGCAAAAGGTACTGCTATTGGCCTCCCAGTAAGCCGCCGTAACGGGCGCATCCTCGGGATTTCATCTCAATTAAATGCAGTGNACCCCCATGGAACTNAGGAGCTCGCCGTCGGCATCTACGCTACAAATGCGGATGCGATGATAGATGCTCTGGAGAATAGTAAAGTGCCCTCATCCTCTGACTTTACTGCTGGTATGGCAGCATTGAGTNACCAAGCTAAAGATTCCNTCGTTGATGNGTTTCAGATATCGGAAGCGTCGGAAGTGGAACCNCTTCGTGACAGAATCAGTCTCGCNAATTTGAACGCNATATCGCGAAATAAAATCAGAAAACAACATATGAACAACGGTGTCACTTTNGTGGACCCCAACACAAGTTATATCGATTCAAANGTGGAAATTGGCTTCGGTACCACNGTATATCCTAATGTNAGCATCGGGNCGGGCTGCAAAATAGGAANAAATTGTANAATTCATTCAAANTCGCAAATCACGGANACTTATATTGGAGATGNTGTCGAAATTNTTCAATCCGTNATAAATGGCTCAGAAATAGGTAATGNNTGTCATGTTGGNCCATCGAGNCATCTNAGACCGGGTTCNTCCTTAGGCAANCAGGTTCATATAGGCACTAGNGTTGAGACTAAATCGGTCACAATAGGTTCAAGAACCCGCGTNGGTCATTTTTCGTACCTTGGTGATGCCACGGTTGGCTCTGACGTTAATATAGGAGCCGGGGCAATAATCGCCAACTACGACGGAACAACTAAACATATGACCGTGATAGGTGATGGAGCCTTCATAGGAAGTGGGACGGTATTGGTATCACCTGTCTCGGTAGGAAACCACGCAAGAACTGCTGCAGGTGCTATTGTTATAAATGATGTTGGTGAGGGAGAACTTGTGCTAGGGGTCCCTGCCGTAACGAAATACAATCGACCCGACATGGAGGTTCCTGACCGTTAGCTTTTAGAAACGTTGCGGTCTGTAAAATTTTGAATACCGATATCACTCTCATCTCAGGGATTTTCCTAGTCGTAGGTATTGGTCTGTTGGTACTCAGCACCGCTGCTGAGGCTGGTGCGATAGAGCTTTCCAAGAGAAGTATTCCGTCTTCGAGCGATGTGGGACTCAATGGCGTATTGCGATACTACGTGAGGGAAAGACAANGAACGTTNCGGGCCCTTCGATCTGCTGTCACCGCTGCCTCTATTCTTATTNCAATNTCGTCGACAATAATCGCTTCCTCNTTNGTCGGTAGTGGAGACNGNATNTCGTTCTTAGTGATGGGCNCTTCTTTNNTCGNGTCACTTTGGATTACCAGTGTCATCCGCTCAAGNGCTCGAATTTTTGCTCAGTCATTACAAGGGTTTTGGAATGACTACACGATTGCCNTNGCAAGCNCCTTACAACTCANGTTNAGACCAGTANCATGGCTTCTCTCAGCAACGGCCACCCTTCCACTTAGGGCCNTTGGGCTTTCAGGGAGTGCCGAACACCTTAACCCNGCGGATGAGCTTATACAAATATTAGAATTTTCTGATGACGAAGATCTGAACGATCANNGAAAAATGATCCATTCTGTACTGGAGTTGCAAGGACAAACNGCCCGAGAGCTCATGACACCGAGGACAGATGTTACGGCTATTAGTACCGAATCTANTTTCGATGCTGGTCTAGAGNTAGCNNTGCAATCGGGATTCAGTAGGATTCCACTTTATCGAGAATCTTTGGATGAAGTNACTGGNATTCTTTANATTAAGGATCTGATACGTTACATTCCTCGCTTCCAGAAACCTTCGCTCGAAGATATCGCCAGGGAACCTGTCTTCATTCCAGAAACTATGGAAGCAGACAAAGTCCTATCTACTCTTAGAACCGGAGACCGGTCACATCTTGCCATTGCTGTGGACGAGTATGGGGGTACCGCGGGCGTTATCACTATCGAAGACGTGATCGAAGAAATCACAGGCGAGATCGTCGACGAATTCGATCCTTCCCCTGAGATTCCTCAGTTTGAACAAGTCGCAGAAAATTCATTCTCAGTGGATGCAACTGCCACCATTGACGACCTCAATGACTATCTAGGCACTGAGGTCCGCGTGGATGACGTTGATACTGTAGGCGGTTTAGTTGTTTCTACCCAAGGCCGGCTAGGGGAGGTTGGGGATTCCATCGAAGTCCTGTGGGGTGATATCACGGAGGAAGATGCCCAGGCCGGTTCATTGTTATTAACAGTAAACGAGATCGACGGACAACGAATTAAGCGAGTCCAAATCGAGCATAGGCGTGACCTTGAACTCTCCTTAGAGGAAGCACCACTTGAAGGAACCTCCCGGGACTGAGCCCTTCCGCAGCATGCTATCTCGTGCGTTAACACAGTGAGGGATGCTGCGTTTACTAATTCGGATTGCTGATAAGGCTATTCGGCTGATAGATTACTAACTCAAAATCATCTAGGAAATACATTGAATGACCACAAAGGCTAATAAACTTGTCATCGTTGAGTCTCCGACCAAGGCACAGACCATCCGTAAATTCTTAGACTCCTCCTTTGCAGTTGAGGCATCCGTCGGGCACATCAGAGATCTTGCAGGGAAAAAATCAGAGTTAGGTGCGATGGAGTCTGGCGAAAAAAACAAGTATTCGGATGGCTCACTCGGATTCTTAGGGGTGGACGTCAATAATGATTTCACGCCCGCGCTTGTTGTTTACGACAACAAAAAAGCTACTCTTCGTGATCTCAAGAGAAAATTACGCGAGGCTGACGAATTGTATCTTGCCACCGATGAAGATCGGGAGGGGGAAGCTATAGCTCAGGATTTGCTTGACGAACTCAAACCTAAGAAAAGCGTGCCCGTCAAAAGGCTCGTGTTTCACGAAATAACGGAAGATGCGATTAATGAGGCTCTGGCGAATCCTCGAGACATCGACACAGATCTAGTGGCGGCACAACGAGCTCGTAGGGTACTCGATCGCATATACGGTTATCCCACGAGCTTGTTAGCGCAACGAAGGATCCGGCTAGGTGTATCTGCAGGGCGAGTTCAGTCGCCCACTACTAAAATAATTGTTGACCGTGAGATCGAGAGGATGCAATTCACATCGGCTGAATTCTATGGAATTGAAGGTATTGCGGAGAAGGAAGATACTCCCCAGACTTTCAAGATTCGCCTAACGGAGGTAATGGATAGACCCGTCGCCGTGTCAAAGGACTTCAACGCAAAGGGTGAACTCGAGGATGAGTTGAGGGTCACCAGGATTGACCGGCAGACCGGAATCCTACTAAAAGAAGATCTAGCTGCTAGCAGACTTGAAGTGCAGGATAAGCAGGAGAAGCAAGGGAGCTCAAGGGCTCGACCCCCCTTCATAACCTCTACTCTGCAGCAAGAATCGGGTCGGAAGCTCCAGTTATCATCTAGGAGAACAATGGATGCAGCTCAACGGCTTTTCCAAAATGGATACATTACCTACATGCGTACGGACAGTCCCAGTCTCGCGGGCGATGCCATGACCCGTACACGCGAAATCGTGGAGTCGATCTATGGAACTGACCAACTTAGTGGGAAACCTCAAACATATGGAGCGAAATCCACATCAGCGCAAGAGGCTCATGAGGCCATCCGTCCAGCTGGGAATTTCATTCCGCCTGCAGAACTTCGCTCCACTCTGAGCCGAGACGACTTCGCAGTCTATGAACTAATTTGGAGACGCACACTTGCATCGCAAATGAACCCACAGATATACCTTGATACTCGACTACTCTTCAGTGGCCTCACTAACAATTTCGGACTAGTGAAATTTGCTGCATCCGGTAGAGTTGTGCTCGATGCTGGGTACACCCTTGCGTACCAGGAGACTTCAGCTGAAGCAGCAGACCAGTCCGAAAATCAACTGCCGCAAATGTCAGTGGGTGATTTCGTTACAATCCGTGAGCTCTCTCTCGATTTGCATTCGACCAATCCACCACGGAGATGGACTGAAGCAAGCATCATTGAAAAACTTGAGAAAGAAGGTATTGGGAGACCTTCCACCTACACAAGTATCTTGGAAGCGATCCAGCGGCGTGGGAACTGTATCAGAAGAAACAACACATTAATACCAACTTTCACTGGCTTTGCGGTAGTAAAAATGCTCGAGAAACATTTCCCACAATTGGTCGATCTTACATTTTCTGCAAACATGGAGAAATCCCTCGACTCCATTGCTACAGGTACGTCATCGGCGTCGGACTGGCTAAGTCAGCTATATTTCGGACAAAATGAGCAAAATATGGGCTTTAGGTCAGTTTATGAGTCCGCCGTTGAAAAAATAGAAGGTCGAGA
>PBOW01000044.1 GCA_002725365.1 Chloroflexota bacterium
ATGTTGGAGCTCTTGCACCTCGCGGACAAGAAGGCCGATACATGGGGGCTTTTGCCCCATTCATCTTCCTCGGCTTTGGGATTGGACCGCTCCTGTATGGCTTGGTCCGCAGTGTCGGTTCATTCGAGCTCTTATTTGTCTTGATGGGAATTTTCTGTTTTGTAGCGACGAGTCTCGTCGTCTTATTTCTTCCGGCCAGACCCGTCAACAGTGACGAACAGCCATCTGCAGATAATTCGGGAAACTACGTTTCGTGGAAGTCAATCATCACTGATCGATCTATGCAGGGCATTTTCATAGCAAGACTCAGTTTCGCTTGGTCGATCTCAGCCTGCTTCGCGTTTCTTCCGGTATTTCTCGAAAATGAAATCGGTTATACGGCAATAGCAATCGGGATCCTTATTGGTGCTCAACAATTTGTGGGAGGAGCGGCCCAGCCATTTACAGGGCGGCTGTCAGATATATTCTCGCGGCCTAAACTGGCAATTATCGGGAGTGGAAGTGTGGCTATCGCATTGTTCGCTGTGGGTGTTTCAGAATCTTTCGTCGTGCTGTTTTTGGCTTTTCTCTTTTTCGGTGGTCTCGGCACTGCCACAGCACAGGGAGCAATACAGGCTGAACAGGTATCAGTCGGCCGGCGACTAGGCCTATCCACTGTCGCCGGNTTGATGGAACTTGCGTTCGCACTAGGCATTCTTACCGGCGGTCTCGGTGGGGGATATCTAATCGAGGCATTCGGAACCACCTCGATTTTTTTCGTTTCTGCAATCGTCAACGCTCTGGGCGGAATAATCTACGCACTCAGAACACATAGCCTACCAGCAAATGATCGGACTATCGGTCAATAAGCNCTGGGGTCGTCTTACGACTGCACAGGACCNAACNAAATGATTTATAATTATAGATATTATTGAGCAACTTACTTAATATCAGGAGGAAGATCGTGACATTACGNATAAACGATGANGTACCNGACTTTAGNGCGGACACAACAGAGGGACCAATTAATTTCCATGACTGGATNGGGAANAGCTGGGTTGTGCTTTTCTCACACCCGAAGGATTTCACACCAGTNTGCACNACTGAACTNGGAACTGTTGCCAGTCTGAAACCCGATTTCGACAGCCGAAACTGCAAACTGATTGGCATCAGNGTTGATGGGGTNANNGATCACGCAAGTTGGTCAAAAGATATCGAATCNTTTCAAGGGACAGCTGTAAACTATCCNCTAATCGGCGATCCNACCTTAAATATNGTGAAACAGTTCGATATGCTCCCTGCTGATGATGGAGATNCTGCCGAGGGACGAACTCCAGCCGATAATGCAACCGCACGATCTATTTTTGTGATCGGTCCGGACAAAAAAATAAAAGCAACGCTTACTTACCCAATGAGCACAGGACGTAACTTCGACGAGATTTTGCGTCTAGTGGACTCGCTCCAGCTCACAGCATCTGAGCAGGTGGCAACGCCTGCCAACTGGAATCAGGGAGAAGANGTCATTATCTTGCCGGCAGTGTCAGACGAGGATGCTGCGAAGAAGTATACTGACGGCTGGGAAACTCCACTGCCCTATATTCGGTTGGTGAAGCAGCCCTAGATATTCTTCAAANNACAGTGAGGGGCTACTCNTAGCTATGAGTGCAGCGTGGATTGCCGAGAGACTTGCCGCAGGAGGCGAGATCANTATTGATGGCGCTAACGGCTCCGAGCTTGAGAGGCGCGGCGTACCAATGGACGAACGCGCCTGGTGCGGTCCATCTGTTACCACGCACAGCCACGTCTTGAAGGAAATTCACAAAGACTACATTGCTGCAGGCGCAGAGGTGATTATCACCAACACATTCGCCTCGTCGCGGCAGATGCTGGAACCAGCTGGCTACGGGGATCAGGTAGCCGAAATGAACACAAAAGCCGTGGAAATAGCAAAAATGGCGGTCAAAGAATCACANGCCGAACATGTGGCCATAGCTGGTTCATTATCCGACGCCTCGGTCCAAGTAGCGGTTGCTGGTTCNATATCGGATGCACGAGCAGATAAGCGTGGTCTGGATTCTAAGTGGCTNCAGCCACAAGTTCTTAANTCCACCTATCGCGAGCAAAGTGAACTATTGGTNGAAGCCGGAGCGGATCTACTTATNCTCGAAATGATGCAGGAACCTGAGGTAGCTATCCCNGCNATCGAAGAAGCGATGCGGACCGGTGTTCCTGTTTGGGTNGGCCTGAGNTGCAGAAGTACGAATTNATCGGAAGAACTGGTGATGTTTGATGATACCGACCGCANGTTTAGTGAAACACTNGACGCAGTTACCTCATACGATGTGNAATCAATTCATATCATGCACAGTCCAATAAGTGACACTACGTTGGGAATCCAGGCNCTCAANAAACAATGGGATGGAGCNNTAGGGGCCTACCCTAACTCCGGTTATTTTGAACGACCAAGTTGGCAATTCGTAGATATCGCGACCCCAGAATATTTTGCAAATCATGTCGCTGAGTGGCGAAATATGGGTGNGCAAATACTAGGAGGGTGTTGTGGTTTAGGAGTCGAACATATTGAAGCGATTGGGATAAGCTGAGGCACTCAAAAGTNGTGCCGGTGCCCAAATTTAATGCGTTGACGACAGCGGGAGGAGTCGTGAAATGGATTTCAAATTCACTGAAGNCCAGGAAAATTTCAGAGCGGAAATCAAAGCATTCATCGAAACCACACTTACAAAGGAGTTCTGGAGCGCACAGGAAGCAAAAGGAGGGGGAGGTCGCGAGGAACGATCTTCGCCGGAATTCAGTCGTATGACGGCAGAGGCTGGATGGCTGGCAGTCGCATGGCCTGAGGAATACGGTGGAGCTGGACTTAGCTACACAGAACAAATGATTTACATGGAAGAGATGGCNGAAGTAGGTGCGCCACAAGAGCATCATCGAAGAGCAGTTCAACAAGTAGGCCCATCGATAATTTTGTTCGGAAATGANGAACAAAAACAAGAGTATCTCCCNCAGATTGCAAAGGGNGAGCTCTCTTTCGCGATGGGACTTTCNGAACCTGATGCAGGGTCAGATTTAGCATCAGCAAATACGCGGGCTGTAAAAGATGGTGATTTTTACACTGTTAACGGGCAAAAAAAATGGACTAGTGGGGCTCACTATTCGGACCTTCTTTGGACAGTTGTACGAACCGACCCTAATGCGCCCAAACACAGGGGCTTATCCATGCTCATAATTCCGCTCGATGCCGAAGGTGTCACCGTGGAACCTATTCTTGATATGCAGGGAGAACACCATTTCAACAAAGTGCATTTTGAAGACGTAAAGGTCCCTACTGAAAATATCGTGGGCGAGGAAAATCGCGGCTGGTACGTGAATGCGTCGACTATGGATTTTGAACGATCAGGCATAGCACGTATTGCTTCCCTCAGAAGAGCTCTGAAACAAGCGATTGGAGCTCACCAATCCCCACAAAGTGGTTATAAATCAGAGAGCAAAAGAACGAGATTAGCCGACTTGAGTGTTTCGACAAAGGTCTCTGAGTTATTGGCCTACAGGGTAGTGTCCCAACAGGCATCTGGACTCATTCCAAATTACGAGGTGTCGATTACAAAACTACTTGCAAGTGAGGTCGATCAAACGATCCATAACTTGCACGTGGGGATAGATGGACTTTTCGGGAACCTATCATTTAGCAAATGGGCGACCACGAGTGATGGTGGCAGTCTGAGGCGTGAACTCAGAACCTCTGCAAACGGGTATGTCTCTGCTATTCCTGGAACAATCGCACAGGGGTCGAGTGAAATTCAACGAAATGTCATTGCAACTCGTGGGCTAGGTTTACCTCGTGGTTAATGAGCATCGTGGAGCCTTCGTCGGATTGAAAGTTATTGAGTTAGGTCGTTTCATAGCAGCACCATATTGTGCACAGCTATTAGCTGATTCCGGTGCTGATGTGATAAAAATCGAACCTCTGGAGGGAGACCAAACCAGACGTAACGGAACAATAATTCCCGGTGAAGGACTGCAGTATCTCAATAAAAACCGAGGGAAACGATCCGTCGCCGTAAATCTGGCAAACTCTGAGATAAATTCCGCGGTCAAAGCACTATGTGAGAAAGCTGACGTAATTATTGCTAATTTCAGACCAGGTGTTGCACAAAGTCTGGGACTCGATTATGAAACTCTGAAGGAGCGAAATGCCCGCCTAATATATGCTGAGAACACTGGATATGGCCTAGAGGGACCACTCGCCGGTAAACCTGCCATGGATGCTGCCATTCAGGCATTNTCNGGNCTTGCANATCTNAGCCCAGATGGTCCTTCTTTGAGACCAGATCCTNTTGTTGACTATATGGCAGCCATGCTCCTCTCGTGGGGTATAGCATCAGCTCTGTATCACCGTGAAAAAACAAATATCGGCCAACGCATAGANGTGGCACTCTTACAGGCCGCCCTCGTTTTGCAGAACAACAATGCGCATCATGTGGATGTCATCGCAGACTGGAGAAACGAATATGTGAGTTTTCTTGAGGAGGTGTACAAGGAATCGGACCCGTGGGAGAGAATGATTGAGCGGAAGGCCGAACTTCTCCCTCATGTCGTAAGTGGCGCATATTATGGTTTTTTACAGACTTCAAATGGAGTGATCGTCATTTCAGCAGCTGTTGACTCCCTTCAACGAAAAATCGCCACTCTACTGAATATCGATGANCCCCGAATAACNGACCCTGACTGGNAAGCTCCAGCTGACATNAAAGCTTATCAGGCNGGTATCCGTGATCAGATGCANGCTGTNNTGCTTACAAACACAACTGAGCATTGGCTCAAAATCTTTAATGAGGCNGGNGTCCCNTGTCAGCGCTACCAGACNCTCGAAGANGTAATCGACAGCCCNCAAGTGAANGAAAANAACTTCATGATTCANCTTGAGCATGAATTGCTCGGGGGGATGGATGTTGTAGCTCCCCCGGTCAAATTNGGAGAAACACCACTNCAGGCNCANGGTCCNAGCCCNGTCCTCGGCAANCACACNCGTGAAGTACTTAATGAAGCAGGCATGACAAACGATGCTATAAATAAGCTTATCGANGANAAACATGCAATAGCATCTGACTAGAAGGGAGGATANCGTGGGCTGGTCAATCAATCAAAAATTCGGCATGACATTCCACAGGCCTCAGCTGTCGAGTAAGGGATACACACTAATAACACCACTGAGCGGTAATGCNAGNTACCTGCTCGACATCGANGGACGATTCGTACACAAGTGGGNTTTTGAAACTGTGCGTCCACACATCTCTAANTTACTCGACAATGGCAACCTTCTTATGATGGGAGTGGAGCGTTCGCTACTACCACCACCACCACCCGATTTCACGGTTGATCCCCCACCGTTCGATCGACATCTCCGTCGCCTCGGCGCTAACTGTTCGGTATTACAGGAAATCACTTGGGAGGGTGAGGTTGTGTGGGAACACAAAGATATTGCCATGCACCATGACTTTGTCCGCCTTGAAAACGGGAACACAATATTCCCAGTCTGGAGGGAAATGCCGGACGCAGAAGCCAANCAGGTGAAGGGAGGAGTCAAACGNCCTAAAGAAAANCTTCCTGTAATGCTTGGGGATGACATCGTTGAAATAGATCCAGAAGGTAAGGAAGTTTGGCGAGCAGAAACATGGAAGCTCTTTGATCCCCGTAAGGACCCTATATGCCCGCTTGAAACAAAATGGGAGTGGACCCACATAAATAGCATCGATCTAAANTCTGATGGTGATGTATTGATTTCCTGCAGGAACAATAGTCGTGTGGCAATAATTTCTCGTGGGACAGGCGATCCGGAAATCACATGGAAGTATGGTTTCCCTGACACCGCACATCAACATCATGCTACTTGGGTGGATAACAATCAGGTGCAGATCTTCGATAATGGAATGCATCGTCAAACTGACATGTCCACCTCACGNGTGATCGTCGTTGATCCCCAAACAAGCGAGGTGACTTGGACCTACCAGGGAAATCCCCCAGCGCAATTTTTTAGCGGCCATATTTCAGGAGCTACCCGGCTTCCAAATCAGAATGTCCTAATATGCGAGGGTACATCCGGTCGACTGCTTGAAATAACTTCAAATGGTGAGGTTGCTTGGGAATGGTGGAATCCTATCTACAATGCACGAGACAACGGCATAACAATAGGCTGGTTATTTCGTGCTTATCGTTACGGACTTGAGCATCCAGCGATACAAGGTAGACGACTCCGACCAGAAACTCTCTCTGAGATGAACCGGCAATACGGCATGTANTAAATCGACTTATAGATGAAAGGAATGAGCAAATGGCTAATGATTCGAATGAAATGATGCAAATACAGTCACTAATACGTGAGGACGAATCTCTAGCATTACGTATTGCAACTGTCGATGTACCTGATCTGCGAGACTCTGACGTTCTGGTAAGAATTGAGGCGGCTCCTATCAATCCGTCAGATCTCGGTGTCTTGTTCGGTCCAGCAGATATGGAAGCAGCAAGTTACTCCGAAGATGCTGGGTCTCCTGTGGTCNATGCTCCTATTTCGTCGCACTTAATGCCCAGCGTTGAGGGTCGCATTGGACAAAGTATGCCTGTCGGAAATGAGGGAGCAGGGGTCGTTGTGGCTGCTGGTGATTCAGAAGAGGCACAAAAGCTCTTAGGTAGCGTGGTTGGCTTNGCCGGAGGCGGAACTTATTCCGAATATAAAAGAGTTCGGGCNGACCAGTGCATAGTTGTTCCGGACGGGACCAGCCCGGCTCAAAGCGCTTCATGTTTTGTAAATCCAATGACAGTTCTAGGGTTTGTCGGAACCATGAGGCGTGAGGGTCATTCGGCCATAGTTCATACAGCGGCAGCATCGAACTTAGGCCAAATGCTGCAAAAAGTGGCGCTTGAGGAGGAATTTGATCTGGTCAATATCGTTCGCTCATCTGATCAGGAAGAAATCTTACGCAGCATCGGAGCTACGTTCNTCTGCAACTCAAGCTCTGACACGTTTAAATCCGANCTCACTGANGCACTGATCCAGACCGGTGCTACATTGGGTTTCGATGCAACTGGGGGAGGCAAACTCACCAGCGACATCTTGGCGTGTATGGAGCGGGCGGCTATCAGTACATCACCCGGATTCAGTAGGTACGGCTCCACCGTGCACAAACAGGTCTACATCTATGGCGGTCTTGACCGTAACCCTACTGTTCTTAATCGAAGCTACGGAATGGCATGGGGAATTGGGGGATGGTTGCTCACTCCTTATCTTCAAATTGCAGGAGCCGAGGAGGCTCAAAATATGAGANAACGAGTGGCTGCATCCATTACAACCACCTTCGCCAGTTCGTATGTGCAAGAAGTCTCATTGAGCCAGGCGCTTGCGAGGGAAGCGGTTGATGAATATCGAAAACAGGCTACNGGACAAAAGTTTTTAATCAATCCTAGTCTGCNGTANTGNCTGACTAGTCAAAAGCTGCAATTACTTCTGACTCAAAGCGCTGGAATTCATTAGGATCGTTCGGAAGTCGACCAAACATAATTTCATCTACTCCTTCATCAATAAACTCTCCGACCCGATCAATAATGTAACTTGCACTGCCGGCAACGGTGTCTGGTCCGATCATTTCTACAAATGCATCGCTAGATTCTTTGTCGTCTGAAAGCATAGTCGGCATAAGGATCGTGCGCCGTATTTCACCTGGGTCTCGCCCAACGCGCTCGCAGTGCTTCTCAAGAATTTCTGTTTTCTCACGGTATAAATCTATCGACATACCTCGTCGTGCAAACCCATCAAGATTAAATACGTCCCCATACATAGCCAACGTTTTCAAAGTTCGCAAAGGCCCTGTTCCGCCAACCATTATTGGGATATGAGGAGCCTGGTAGCTGCCTGGAGATAGTGGAGCGTCGACCAACTGATAATACTTACCGCTAAAGTTAACAGGCTCCTCCGAGCTGACCAGCATACGGATAAGTTGACACGCCTCCTCGAGTCTGTCCGAACGTTCACGCATAGAAGGGAATTCCCAGCTGTAGGCCTCATGCTCTCTCTTAAACCAACCAGCACCGATGGCAAGCGTGAACCGACCACGCGATATATGGTCAATAGTTCCTGCCATCTTAGCCACCAAGGCTGGATTTCTATACGTATTTCCTAGAACAAGATGACCCAGGCGGAGTCGCTGAGTCATCCCAGCTACAGCAGCCATAGCGGTAAATCCTTCGTATGCTGTTAATGATTCGCTCGCACCAGGTCTGTTCGGCGGAAGAAAATGATCTGCGAAATACACACTGTGCCAGCGCCCGTTCTCCATGGCTGCAATTACCGCACTGATATCATCCCAATCTGTTAAATAACAACTGACTTGTGCACCAAATTTCATAAACACGCTCCTGAACCGCACGACTTTTTAACGAGATAACGGCAGTTTAGCAGCTGATCGAGGGTTACCCGAGAGTGACAGACTCAGGGGGGTAATGAACAGTCGGCGGAGTGGAAGGACGATCAGGATCTCCGGCAAATAAAGTCAGTACTGCAAGAGGTCCGATTCTCCCCACTAACATTGATAGACAAAATAACAATTTCCCTTCATCCGATAGAGATGCTGTAAGACCTGTAGTGAAACCTGTCTTAGAAAATGCCGATGTGGTCTCGAAAATAACGTCTTCAAGAGCCGCGTCAGTCGTCTGCGAAATGAGCAATACCATACCCATTAAGAACAGTATCGAACATGTCGCAAAAACAAGAGCAATTCGAAAATCGTGATCAGTTATAGATCTGCCAAATAGAGCCTGGTTGGCGTCACCCCGCAACACACTAATAAATTTATGAGCTAGCAGGCCGAAGGTCGCAAGACGTATGCCACCACCTACACTCCCTGAAGCTCCGCCAA
>PBOW01000045.1 GCA_002725365.1 Chloroflexota bacterium
ACAACGCCTAATTTAGTTCCTTGGGGCGGCAGAATAATCCTGATAAGGCCCATCTCGCCATGCAAGGGCTTCCTTGAGGCCACCCTCTTTAAATTTGTCGCTCCATCCATATGACTGGGTCGTGAAAGTGCCAGCCGCATCAAGATCAGTACTCGAGTGGACACTGGAGTATATCCCCATATTTTCATGGAAACGGTTCATGTGAATCTTGAGTTGTGCTAAATGATCCGCTGGTAGGTTTGCAACTCGTTCAGCAAGGGCCAAGGTCTCATCTTCGAGTTGATCGAAAGGAACAGCCTTATTTGCCATCCCAATTTCTGCTGCTTCTGCCCCAGATATATTATCACCGGTATAAAAGAGCTCCTTTGCCTTTCGCATTGGAACGAGAAGTGGCAATATCATCGACGTTCGAGTCCCAGCAAATCGGAGTCCAGGGTGACCGAATCGTGAGTCGTCGGCGCAAACCACCAAATCTGCCATCATGGAAAGCTCGCAGCCACCAGCGATCGCATAACCATGTACTTGTGCAATCGTTATCTTCTGTAAATTCCAAAAGTACATGTGAATGTTTGTAATTCGCTGCATCCCTGCACGTACACCCTGCCAGAGCCGCCTTCCGTCATCATCGACAGTCCGGAATTCTCGTACAACGGCGTCGGCACCTGTACCCTTCGCCGGGGTAAGGTCATAACCCGCGGAGAAGGTTCGTCCAGCACCACGTAAAATAATGACCCGAACCGAGTCATCCGGCTCTAAATTTTCCAATGCATCACGGAATTCAAATAACAGCTCCTGTGAAAGAGAGTTCATTTTCTCGGGGCGATTAAGCGTAATTCTTGCTATTTGGTCATTTTTGCCTACGCGGTCGATTAATAAATTCTCGTATTCTGGATATGCCATGGTTTTGTCCTTAACTTGTTAGCGTTACCTGATGCTGAATGGGTAAAAGCCACCGTCTGGAATTTCGCACAGATCGACAGCCTAACCCTCCAATATCAATTGATGGACTTAGAATACCTGAAAGTAAACTAATCGAAAACTAGGACGCTTCTAGCTACTTCCCCGTCACGCATTGCTCTTAGTCGGTCATTGACTTCGCTCAGAGGAGCTGTTTGGGTAATCATTTCATCGAGTCGCAGTAAGCCTCTTTTATAGAAGTCAATATAGACCGGCATGTCTACCTTAAAGTGATTCGAGCCCATACTCGATCCTTGAATCTTTTTCTCACGAAGGAATTCAGGCCCGGGGATTTCGACCATTTCACCCTGCGGGATCATGCCGACCACGGTTGCGGTACCGCCCGGTCTGATTGCAGCCCAGCATTGTTCGGCGAGAACTTTCAGTCCCACACATTCAAATGCGTAGTCTGCGCCTCCACCCGTGAGTTCCTGAACTTTCTGAACAGCATCCTCAGTTGATGCATCGACACTGTGTGTGGCACCTAGTTCTCTGGCAGTGGCCAACTTATGCTCGATGCGGTCTACTGCGATAATGGTCCTTGCGCCGGCGATTCGTGCCCCTTGGATTGCAGAAAGGCCTACACCACCAGCACCGAAGACGACCACAGTTGATCCAGCTTGTACATTCGCAGTCTTAAGTGCCGCACCCACTCCAGTGGTGACTCCACATCCAATAAGGGCCGCCTGTTGAAGCGGCATATCTTTTTCGATTTTTACCACTGCATTTTCGTGTAAGAGCATTTTTTCAGCGTACGAACCGAGGCCGGCAAATTGCCGCACTCCTTTCCCTTCCCATAGGAGTCCAGGATTTGAGTCAGGATCACGTACCGGTTTATTACCACACAAATGAGTCTCTCCAACTAGGCACCGTTCGCATTTTCCACAATAAATTGATAGGCATGCAATAACATGATCCCCTGGCTTGACCTCGGTAACCAATGGGCCCACTGACTCCACAACGCCTGCTGCTTCGTGTCCTAACACTGCCGGCCCAGGCATAAAATAGAACCCGTCTACGAAATGAAGATCAGAATGACACACACCGGAGGCTGCTGTCCGAACAATTAATTCGAAGCCTTGTGGCTCATCGATCTCAACGTCCTCAATTGACAACTGTTCGTGCGCAGCATGATAGATTGCAGCCTTCATGAAAATACCCTCTTTCTGAATTCTATTGTCTGTTGAACTAACCGAAAGTAGTGTAACCATTTCTGAGTAAGATGAACAGGAAAACTCTCAGTTACAAAGGATCTTTAATTCTTCACCTGTAGTAACCTGTACCGGTGCCCACATATGAACAGAGCAACGAGGATGTCGAGCTAATCGCCGATACGGATCGGCTGGCGTGGGTGGTAGAAAGTGTCCGCTCATCAAATTCTTTTGGACTAGACCTGGAGTTCATAACCGAAGGGTACTATTCGCCCAAGTTGGCGCTAGTGCAGGTTGCATGGGGACATCCGAAATCTCCCTCAATTGTCATAATCGACCCGTTTGAGGTGGACGTCGGTCCAATAGCAGATTTGGTCACTGATCCACGAATTGAAACTATCATTCACGCGGCCCAAGCTGATCTACAGGTACTTGCAGATACCTACGAAGCAGTTGGTCAAAATGTAATTGATACCCAGATTGCAGCAGCGTTTGCGGGGTATCAAGACCAGATTGGTTATGCTTCATTAGTAGAAAAAATACATGGCACCAAATTAAGTAAGGCATCTCAATTTTCTGACTGGGAGCAGCGACCGCTGACAACTCGCCAGTTGCATTACGCTCAGAATGATGTTCGATATTTGTCCAGTTGTTGGGCAGTGATTAAAAAACGATTACAACAGATGAATAGATTATCTTTCGTTGCATCCGAGTGTGAACAGTATGCCCAGGTATGGTCACAGCGAGCTGATCCAGAAGAAATGTATCTAAAAGTGGAGAAAATGAAGTCACTTCGCCCGAAAGAACTCGGCGTACTGAAATATTTGGCAGACTGGAGGGAACGGCGAGCGAGAACATTGAATGTCCCTCGAACGCGAGTAATTTCTGATCGTACATTGATTGAAATTGCCCGAGCGATGCCCGATACAGCTCCAGATCTTGAGTTGATACGAGGTATGAGTAAGTCTCTAGTCACCAAATTCTCAGAGGAACTCTTGAGTTTAATTGACATAGGTAAGGAACAGCCANTGCGTTTNACGGAGCAATATTCGTCGAAAACNCAGCATGCTCCAGCTCTCAGTTCAATCGTTTCAGCGATTGTAGGTGTCGAATGTAAAAATGCTGGNATAGCGGCCCGATTTGTTGCAACACGGAAGGATATTGACAAGCTTGTCCACTGGTATTTATCAAGCGATTATGCTGCGGAGCCCGATTTGAAACTGTTGCAAGGTTGGCGTAGAGAGCTGGTGGGTGAACTAGTACTGGACTGGCTTAGAGGCCGAATTTCTATTTCCGCCAATCCTGAAAGTAGCTCTGGTATTACTCTAGATATTAAGGAACCTGACGTCAGCTAGAANTAGGAGAATTTGCAGGCCAAATTATGGAAGAAACATCGTTTCGAACTCATCAGTGTGGAAATCTAAATGAGCGTCACTCGGAATCGAGAGTAACGGTCGTAGGCTGGGTGAATAGGAGGCGAGATCACGGNCATTTATTGTTTGTCGACCTCAGAGATTCTTCTGGGATGATCCAAATTGTGTTCAATCCCGATGAAAATCAGGAGGCTTATGAGATCGCCAACGAAGTAAGGGCGGAATATGTTGTTCAGGTGACTGGCACTGTTGTTAGGCGACAGGAAGGTTCAGAAAACGAGGCACTTACCACTGGTTCAATAGAAGTGAAGGCTGATTCCATCCTTGTCCTAAATAAGTCGCTAACTCCTCCGTTCCCTATCAACCAGGAAGACAACGTTGAAGAGTCGCTGCGACTACAGTACCGCTACCTCGANCTCCGAAGAGAANGAATGAACCGCAATTTGAAATTACGGCACAATGTGATCAAAGAAATACGTTCGTACATGGATGCTAACGACTTTGTAGAAATTGAGACCCCTGTACTTGGCCTAGCGACTCCAGAAGGAGCCAGAGATTATTTGGTCCCAAGCAGGGTTCACCAGGGACAATTTTACGCTCTTCCCCAGAGCCCGCAGCAGTGGAAGCAATTATTAATGGTCGCTGGCTTTGATCGCTATTATCAGATCGCGCGATGTTATCGAGATGAGGACCTGCGCGCAGATCGCCAACCTGAATTTACCCAACTCGACTTCGAGATGTCTTTTGTTGATGAGGATGACATCTTAACCTTGACGGAGGAATTGTTTTTGAAATTGGCAGAGTTGGTAAGCGGGAAATTTTCGATTAATGATAGTTTTCCGAGGATAACTTATGCGGAATCGATGGAGCGTTTTGGCACNGATAAACCGGATTTGCGTTACGGGCTCGANATTCAAGATTTTACAGACCATGCAAGGGATAGTGGATTCAGAGTGTTTGAGGAGGCTGTTGCGCAAGGCGGGAGACTGAGAGGAATACTTGTAAACGGTGGGTCCGATACCCCACGAAAAGCTTTAGATAAAATGGTCGATTTGGCAAAAGAAAACGGTGCAGGCGGATTGATCTGGATGAGCTTTGATGGCGAAGGAGCCTTGAACACTCTCACCAAAGAAGATGTCAGATCGCCCGTNGCCAAATTTTTTGATCTTGAACAATTGAGCGCAATTGCTCACACAGCAGGGGGGCAGCGAGGAGACTTGATTCTGCTTGCTGTGGGGGAAGATAAAGTCACCTCTAAGACACTAGATGCCCTCCGTCGTCATATTGCGGAGCAACGTAATTTGGCCTCAGCAGATGAGATAGTTTTTGCCTTTATTACTGAGTTCCCAATGTTTGAGTGGGATGAGGAAGAGTCTAGATGGTCTGCGATGCATCATCTATTTACAGCTCCGTTCAATGAAGATATAGATTTGCTCGATACTGATCCAGGCGCGGTGAGGTCAAGAGCCTATGATCTGGTCGCCAATGGTTGGGAATTGAGCTCGGGTTCGATTCGAATTCATTCCCGCGAACTGCAGGAGAAAGTATTGATGACCCTAGGCCTTTCGATGGATGAGGCTCGGGATAAATTTGGACACATGTTGGATGCATTCGAATACGGGACTCCACCACATGGAGGATTTGCACCCGGCATCGACCGTCTGGTTGCTCTCTTCGCTGGTGAAAAAGATATTCGAGAAGTCATTGCCTTCCCGAAAACGAAATCGGCTTCTGATCTGTTGATGGGAGCACCATCTGCAGTTAGTAAACNACAATTAAGTGACGTTTATATTGAGACTGTTGGAGATGATTGAGCTGCNCATNAGAGCCTTGATAACGGAACNGTGCTGCAGATANAGTGGATACTAGCTGTAGGAGGCAAGCATGACATCTAAGCAAATTCTTGGAGTTCTTCTTGGTGTTGTTGGTGCTCTGGTTTTAGTGATCGGTGGATTGAGCGCGGTACTGCTGTATNGCGGAGGTGANAGCGAAACCGTAGCAACTGATTCNCAGTCAGAAACGATAAATACCGATACAGCTGNTTATGGCAACTCTGGCGCAGCTTCACGAGAAATTAGANTGATCGGTGGCGAACCTGTAACCATGGACCCCCACCTCGCTACTGACGCTACATCAGGTGAGTATATTGTTGAGATATACAGTG
>PBOW01000046.1 GCA_002725365.1 Chloroflexota bacterium
CAGGGTCATCTTTAACCTGTTGATAAATTTCCGGGAAAATACATAGTACCCGCAATACAGACCCTATTAAGAATGCAGTAGCATTATTACCAGCAATCGACAGGTCAAAAATTAATTGGGACGCATCAACGGCAGCGATCTCTTCACGGTCAACCGCAGAACGCAGCAATGCGATCGCGCCGCTGTCAGGAGCGTCAGCAGATAAAGCAG
This sequence comes from Chloroflexota bacterium, assembly GCA_002725365.1. Lineage (GTDB taxonomy): Bacteria > Chloroflexota > Dehalococcoidia > UBA2979 > UBA2979 > UBA2979. The sequence continues at coordinate 211 of PBOW01000046.1, forward strand.
CAGTACAGAGATCACGGAGATTCTTTTGCGCCCTGACTCCGCTCTGCCGTAGCAGAGGCCCCGCGTCTGATTGAGCACGCCACTCCTGAATATCGGAGCCTAAGGACTCAAAATGTGAACGTTCCGTATCAGACGGACCAATCAACGAATACACTAATTCGATCACAGATGGATTAGCCACACTCGACATCACTTCTACCGCCCCAGAGTCTGGTTCACTAAGTGCGCCGTGGAGCCATTTCCAACCGATATTCTTGACCATCGCACGATACCTTTCCGGCACATAGGCTGGGGAGGCTAGGCCGCGCTGCTCACGATGCTCGTCTGCGCTTGTTCTAATAAATGGGACGGATTGATTTCCTTGGTTCGCAGCGCCAGATAATTGTGCTGCAAGCTTACTCCTATTCAATTGAGCTGCTGAATGAGCATCTGATGAAAAAATGTGAGGATTTCTAAGTATGAAGTCACAGTCCTCATAACGAGTGACTACCCACGCCTCAAACTGACGATCCCAATGAACCGGATCCTCGCGCCGCAGCCTCGCCAAAGCCGGATATGGATCCTTTACATATGATGGGCGTTGTGGTTTCCAGTCTGCCAAGGTTTTCCGCCGTTACAGATTAATTTGTTGGCTCTACAATAACTCCTATCAAGTGATTACAGGTAGGCAATTGAATGAGTGATGAAAATACAGTGGCCCTCGAACTCATCGAGGCACATTTCAATAAGATTGAAATCGGACAATTCGAGGAATTCGATCAAGTCATAACAAAAGAAATGGTCTCAGAATATGTGTTGGAGCATGGGATTAACTGGCCGGGCAACTACATAGGTACGGAAAATGAATTACTCGCACCACCTGGTATAGTATTTTTTCGACCAGCGGTGGGGTTTGGCCTGAAGGAACCCAATCCACCTCTTACTCGCGCAGGATTCTTTACTCGTACAGACCGAACATTCCATCAACCTGTCAGAGTTGGAGAATCAATACGTTTTAGAGGTGAGATAACTGATAAATACCTTCGGCGGGGCTACTACTACATAGTGGTAGATTGGACTGCTACCGGGGCCAACGGAGCGCTTAGTGCGAATGGTCGGGAGTGGCATACTCTCGGTTGGGCGCGCCATCCGCAGGACTGAGGGGTACACCATGACAAACGTCGGTGACCAAGTAGGAAAATCAATCGTCCACGGCCCTGTGCTGGGCACGGCGGCCGTCGGAGGATCTGCGCTAGCTACTGGTAACAGTCCAGCAGTACCAAATGTCTTTCATTTTGCACAGATGACGGAGATGCTGGTGCAGTTTTTTGGACCCCTCTGGTTTCAACATGGACAGCTGGCAGTGCGATATCTCAAGCCCCTGAAACAGGGAGAAGAATTAACCGCCAAGGCAAATATCGTCAGTCAAAGCGATCACGACACCCAGAGGCTTGAGCTCGAAATATGGTGCGAGAATTCAGGAGGAGAACTACTTGCTTCCGGCACGGCGTCATGCCTTTGGTCATCATAATTAAACCGATGTATCTAAAAATTTCTGGTATTCGATAGCAAACCAGAGAGCCATTCCTCCCGAGCGATCATCATAGCCATCAGCGGTAGGTCTTAGGAGATATTCCTCTAATGTGGCAAGAGGCCCAGTGCCAGCACAGGCGTTCGACACATTCCCATCTTCATCAATACATTGGGAAATCGAATCCCACGCGCGAGACAATGCCGAACCATAGTCGCCACTCAACCAACCGTTATTTATTCCCCGAGCGATGACGTAACCCAAAATACAAGTAGCAGTAAGCTCCAAGTAGGTATCCGACCGATCAATCACTTGATACCAAGATCCTGACTTATGTTGAAAACTGAGCAATGTATCAATGTGGCTCTTGTGCTTCAACACCAGATCACCAAATCGCTGGTCATTTGGGGGAAGATAGGTAAGTGCTTCCCCATATCCCAGTGCCACAAACGCATTNCCCCTACCCCAGTAGTATGGGGAAGATTCACAATGCCACCATAGGCCAGTGNCTGGCTGTGGATGGACTGAGAGCAAATAATCAAACAGGAAATCCACGTATCTNTGGTCNTGGGTTGCTTTACTGGCCCTCCCAACCATTGCNCCCGTGAAGAAAATGTCTTCCACTCTCAGGTCGGGATCGATTGGGCTATCCTCCTGCAAAAATAAGTCANCCAATTTCAGCATGGCCCCAACATAATGATCATCGCCNGTAGCTTCGGTCAATTCATCACACCACAAAAAACCAGACAGCACCGATCCGTCCTTACCAATATATGACCGTACATCGAAATCATTAATAAGCGGATCGACAATCCGCTTTACGTCAAAAGTCACATCCTCTTGGGTCCCAAGTACTTGGGCAAGCCGCAACCGTCCACTGATAGGTACTCCTCGCACATAGTTCACGGGTTCGAATGTTTTCCCGTATACATTATTTAATATCCCCGCCAATGCAATCGGTTTCATGAATTCCATTCCTTTAATCATAGATAAATTATTACCAAGGACTCTACAATATGTTCCTGATAGAATTTATCATTCACCGCGTGACCGTTGGCAATACACACGCTAGCGCGGGGGTAGCTCAGTGGTAGAGCGTCAGTTTTCCAAACTGAATGTCGCGGGTTCGATCCCCGTCCCCCGCTCCATTTCGTCCGATCATGGTCGCCCAAGCGTGCCTGAGTGTCGTAACATGCCTTAGAACTATTACCGATCTGGAGCCGGCAATGAAGAAGCAAGTACACCTCAATCTCTTTATACATAGCCGAGGCCATCATGAAGCTGCCTGGCGCCACCCTAACGCTTCGCCTTATTTACTTACTGACTTTCGCTATTACAAGGAGCTCGCACTAAAAGCTGAAGCTTCGCTATTCGACTCGGTTTTTCTTTCAGATATATTGTCACTTGGAACCGATATCGAACACACGCCTCGCGCCGTACTCGACCCAATGCCGCTCGCCTCAGCATTATCAAGTGTCACTAGTAAAATTGGAGTCATCGGCACCGCATCAACTACCTACACAGAGCCATATAATCTCGCGAGACAATTTGCCTCATTGGATCACATTAGCAATGGGCGGTCGGGCTGGAATATCGTGACAACCGCTTCAGGTCATGCGGCACAGAACTACAGCTCCAACCCACAGGCGGGCATCGAAGAACGCTATGAACGAGCTGATGAATTCATGACAGTCGCCAATGGATTATGGGACAGCTGGGCAGAGGATGCTGTGCTAGACGACCGAAATAACGGACGATACACCATNCCNGGACGGATNCNACCAATAAATCACGATGGCCATTTCTATCAGGTNCGAGGNCCNCTCACGGTACCTAGGCCNCCTCANGGACGNCCCGTANTGGTNCANGCTGGATCGTCTGAACCGGGAAGAGCNTTNGCAGCAAAACACGGTGAAGCCATCTTCACNGCCGTCCTGGAAAAAGGTGCAGCACAGGATTTTTACCAGGACATCAAATCAAGACTNAAATCACATAAAAGNAGNNCTGATCAATGCGCTATNATGCCCGGCCTGAGTCCGGTAATCGCCTCCACAGAGGNGAAAGCACNTAAATATGCCATGGAGCTNGATGAATTAGGGGACAANGAAGTNGGTCTCAGGCGTCTATCTGGGACCTTCGGCGGNATGGACTTATCAAACTTTGACCTCGATCAAACNTTAGTCCCCAGNGATTTNCCTGATCCTTCTTCNNTGCAAGGGGGGATNAGTCGNCCNTCCNTAATAATTGANCTCATACGTAACGAGAAACCNACNNTGNGNGAATTACTGGCTAAATTATCTGGCGCACGTGGACATTTCACCTTCGCTGGGACACCCGACCAAGTGGCTGANCTGATTGAAGATTGGATCGATGACGAAGCAGCTGATGGGTTTAATTTGATGCCACCAGTTCTGCCGGAAATGTTAGATGTCTTTATATCAGATGTNATACCGATACTTCAAAAACGGAAGCTCTTTAGAACCAAATATGAAGGTGACACTTTAAGAGCTCACTATGGTCTCCACTTCCCTGAAACTCAATACGACTGACATCTCAGAANTAAATACGCCAGATCCAAACTGNGAGCATTGCNTTCNGATGATTTACTTCACGGATACGATAGAATCAGTTGAGGAACTAAAACGACACANCAAAGGCCNGATTTATGCCAGCNCAATATTCAGCTACTGACTCTAATAGTGGCCTTGAGGTTACGGTTACTGGTGAATTCCCTGAGGAAACAGATGATAGAGTTCGAATTGCACGAACAACTAATCTCTTCACTCGACTGATGGCGACAATATTGTCAACGGAATCAACCGATGAACGTAATCAACGTTTCAGGGCAATAGAAACCCAATTAGAAATTGCTGACTCCTTGATAAAGGGCGATATGGAAAGCGTAGGTGAATTAGTTAGAGAGACCCTAAACGATATGGGCATCACGGAAGAGCAAATTCGCGAAGCTGAGGAGCAGTGGCGTGAACAGATCGTCAACCTCGGGGGCGACCCTGATTCGGTAGAAAATATCTTCCCAGGTGGCTCGAGTCNCCAGAACGACTCTGAATCTGAATCATTAGAAGAAATCACCGATGACGAGATAGAAAATCTATTCAGCTCAAGTGAGGGAGATTCAGAACACCCAGATGACCCCACGGACGAGGAGAACCCCTCCTAGATGTCTCGCAGTGAGATTCGCATAACAGGTGCCCGTGAACACAACCTGAAGAATATTAACGTCGCGATCCCGCGAGATAGCCTTGTGGTACTAACAGGAGTCTCAGGATCTGGTAAATCATCGCTGGCTTTTGACACCATTTATGCTGAAGGCCAAAGGCGATATGTAGAATCACTTTCTGCGTACGCGAGACAATTCCTAGGCTTAATGGAGAAGCCTGATGTTGACTATATTGACGGCTTATCNCCGTCAATTTCAATCGATCAAAAAGGAGTGTCAAGAAATCCACGCTCAACTGTAGCCACCGTGACGGAAATCTATGATTATCTCCGTCTGCTATACGCACGGGCTGGAACTCCTCACTGTCCGAATTGCGGAGATCCTATCCAGCGACAAAGTCCTCAGCAGATTGTGGACTCCATTCTGCTAGAGCAACCAGGTACTCGCGCAATGTTGCTGGCTCCGGTTATCCGACATCGACGAGGAGAACATGTTCAAATATTTGAAATGGTGAGAAAGGCCGGNTATATCAGAGTTCGGGTGGACGGTGTGGTACTGTCGATCGACGACACCATCACGTTAAACCGGCAGCAACACCATGATATTGAAGTGATTGTTGACCGAATTGTGATTCCTGATTCCTCGGGAGAGGAACTCGACAGAGACCGTGGGCGAGTGGCTGACTCAGTCGAACAGGCTTTGGCACTCGGGGAAGGGATCCTGTTTCTTACATTATTAGATGAAGAAGGAAATACAAGGGAAGAAATAACATTTTCGGAGCATTTCTCCTGTACGAGAGCTGAGTGTGGCGGGTATTCAGTTGGAGAAATTGAGCCCAGAAACTTTTCATTCAATACACCTCATGGAGCCTGTGCAGCATGCACTGGGTTGGGTTATCAAATGGAATTAGATGAGCATTTAGTGGTCCCCAATAAAAATCTCTCTATTGACGAAGGCGCGTTGGTTGGGCTGAAGGGATTCTCAAAGGCATCGCGCTGGTATCGGAGGCGTCTTCAAGCTGTAGCAAGATCTGTCGGATTTGAACTAGACACACCGCTAACTGAACTTGACGAAGTGCAGTGGACAGCTCTGATGCATGGTACTGGCGATCAAACACTCGACGAGCTCGAATTCCGATCGAGTTTAGATGTGGATGCTGTTAGGAAATTCCGAGTCAGATGGGAAGGTCTACTGAACAATCTACGTCGGCGACATAAGGAAACTGACAGTGACTGGGTCAGAAATGAGATCGAGAAGTACATGACTCGCATTGAATGTGATGTCTGTGGCGGGGCAAGACTCAAACCAGAAATCCTCTCCGTTTATATTGACAAACGATCCATCGTAGATGTCACAGCCCTGTCAGTTATCGATGCACTGGGTTGGATCACTAGTTTGCAAGATAACTCCTCCACCCCTCTAGGCACCAAGGAATTTGCTATAGCACGGCAAATCCTTCAGGAAATAAATGGACGACTTAGTTTCCTCAGAGATGTAGGTCTTGATTACCTGTCACTCAACAGATCCGCTGCAACACTTTCTGGGGGTGAAGGTCAGCGTATTCGCCTAGCGACTCAAATAGGCTCAGCACTGATGGGAGTTTTATATGTTTGTGATGAACCCAGTATCGGCCTTCATCCAGTCGATAATGAGAGACTCATCGCGACACTCACTCGACTTCGTGACTTAGGTAATACGGTTCTAGTGGTCGAGCATGACGAGGCAATGATGAGAGCCGCAGATCACCTTATCGACATCGGGCCTGGAGCCGGTGAGAATGGCGGTGAGATTGTAGCTACAGGGACACCCGCGAAAGTTGCGAAGAACAGGAAGTCGCTCACGGGCAAGTATCTTTCCGGTCGGGCCACTATCGCTGTACCCAGTGAGCGCAGGCCAGGAAGTGGTGAAGTGCTCCGCATTATCGGCGCACGAGAAAATAATCTAAAAAATATTGACATTGATATCCCCTTGGGACGCTTCGTGGCCGTCACTGGTGTATCTGGTTCGGGAAAATCTTCCTTAATCAATCAGATCCTTGCTCGCCAGTTGGCCTTGGAACTGAACGGAGCTCGGAGCGAACGTCCTGGAGAACATGATGAGTTACTTGGCTCCNATAATTTAGACAAAGTTGTAGTAATTGATCAGTCACCAATTGGACGGACTCCCCGTTCTAATCCAGCCACATATACTCAACTNTTCACATTGATTCGAGAAATATTTGCTGAAATGCCGGAAGCAAAGGCTCGTGGGTACAANCCTGGACGCTTCTCATTCAACGTCAAGGGAGGTCGATGNGAGTCNTGCAGAGGTGATGGATATAATCTAATCGAAATGCAGTTTCTTCCTGACGTCACAGTGCCCTGTGAAATTTGTAAGGGAGCCAGATATAACCGAGAAGCCTTGGAAGTNCTGTTCAAAGGCAAAAATATTGCAGATGTTCTTGGTATGACGGTAACAGAAGCGATGGATTTTTTTGAGTCATTTCCTCGACCAAAGCGTAAATTAGAGACCCTTAAAGACGTGGGACTGGGCTATATTCGGTTAGGCCAGCCCGCAACAACTCTTTCCGGTGGGGAGGCACAGCGGATCAAACTAGCANCTGAGTTATCGAGGCGCGCAACGGGCTCTACCCTATATATTCTCGATGAACCCACAACTGGCTTGTCGTTCTCTGATGTTGACTATCTACTCGGTGTGTTACAGCGGCTGGTCGACTCAGGGAACACGGTGGTGGTCATNGAACATCATCTAGATGTCATCAAGAACGCTGACTGGATAATCGATCTTGGACCNCATGGTGGTGAACGAGGAGGCGAAATCATGGCGACCGGGACGCCTGAAGATGTTGCGAAGGTGACANAGTCGGTCACAGCGGGCTACTTACAAGATCTTCCCCTGCTCTCCAAAGCGACAAGNGTCGCCTAAATCTATCCGCGAGGTTGACCCGTAGACTAATTGTGAGATCATTCCCTGAAGTATAAGGAGCTGATTATTTCTGAAGACAACTTCACATTCCTCGATCTTCACGTCCACTCAGTCGACGGTTCAGACGACGCAGGAGCTCACGTTGAGGGATATCTCAAGTGGGTTCAATCAAGAAGACGGAAAGGTTTTCGTATTGACGGTTTTGTTCTGACCGAGCACCGNAATTTTGATCCTGATCTCGATTACAGCGCGCTTGCCGCAAAATATGAGACTCTCGTGCTCCGCGGAATTGAGGTGGAAACAGATATCGGNCATGTCCTAGTTTACGGGGCCGGTAGCCAATTTTTTGAAACATTCGACCTAAGTGATATTTCACTACCATANGAGCAGGTGTTCCAAGTTGCATGGGACAGNGGAGGTATTGCAGTAGGAGCACATGCTGGACGCCCTCGAATAGGTGCGCTCGAACATGTCGATGAGAGAGATGTTCCTCTCACCGGAGTCGCAGTTCTTGAAACATTAAATGGTGGAAGTAACGACTTCGAGAACGCCAGAGCTCATGAACTTGCGGAGTCAAAAAAGATTCGCGAAGTTGGAGGGTCGGATTCACATTTTGTTTCGACTCTTGGGGCTTGTATGACCCGTTTCAATAAGCAAATTAAAACAGTAGAAGAGCTNGTGGAATGCCTTCGAGATTCGAATTCTGAATTTACTCCCCTGAAGCTCGAGGAGACACTTCCAGGTGCGAACATCCCCGATTCACGTCCCACATCACAGGAACTAGTGCCCCACACAAGCGGACAAGGAGAGTTAGGTGGAGACGAATTAGAGTATGACCGTGACGTGGTGGGAAAAGAGATATTTGGCGGTCGATTAGAGGTGACACAAGACGCTATAGCAAAATACTGCGAGGCAATCGAAGAGACAAACCCGATCTTTGTAAACTCAGAATATGCTGAGACAGGTCCGTATGGTGGAATTGTTGCACCACCTGGCATATTACAAACAGCACAGGTGGCCTCACCACCCGACCCTAATGTCAAATTCGGAACAACACAGTTCATGGCTGGATCACGACAGGAATATCACCTCCCAATAAGGCCGGGTGATGTTCTCGACGCGTATGTACAAGTGAAGGAAGTTTACGAAAAAACTGGCCGTAGTGGCCGAATGGTTTTCATTGTGAGAGAAACGCGGTGGGCGAATCAATTTGGGGAAAACGTGGCATCACTTCAAACTTCAATGGTTATCCGACAGATCCAGCAGTAAGGAGTCAACTGAAATGACAAATGACTACCAAAGGTACTTCGAAGAAATTGAAATNGGAGAGGAATATATTCAAACTCAACAGCCTACTNGAGAAAATGTTCTAGAATTTCTAGGCACATGGTCCGACCCAGGTGACGAAGTCCGAGGGCGTTTTTCAGATCAGGCAGCTGCTGCACGAGATGGGCTGCAAAAACCCATCGTACCTGGCAATATGTCAGCATCGATGATCACGAAACTAGTAACTGATTGGGCCGGACCTCTCGGTCGCATAGTAAGTCTGGATATTTCTTTCCGACGCCCAGTTCAGCATGAAGATATTCTTAAGTGTGTGGCGTTGGTGACAGAGAGAGATGACGACTTAGTAGANGCTGGTGGACCAGCATTAGTTGGTCTCGACGTATCATTCGAAAATGAACAAGGTGAGAAACCTGTACAGGGTACTGCAACCGTCGAACTACCCAGACATGATGCCACCGACTGATCCTTTAAGCTCTGACAATGTTCGACTTATTTCCCTCGGTAGATATTCAGCTCGGCCTCATACCACTTCGAGTACTCCTAGGAATCATTATGATGGACTCGGGAATCGGAAAATGGAGACGCGGAATTAATGGTACGGGNGATTGGTTCGAATCATTGGGCTTCCCGTTCCCTCAAAACCTTGCAAGATTTGTAGCTACTCTAGAAACAATTTGCGGGTTAATGCTCGTCATTGGTCTGTTGACGCCAGTGGCTGGGCTCCTAATTGCGATAAATATGACTGTTGCCACTTTTGTCCAAAAATTCAAACTTGGTGCACCATTTCAAGGAGGGGATGTGCAGGGTTACGAGTTAGATATCATTCTTGCGGTGTCGGCACTTACAATTGCGTTCACNGGACCAGGGGCCCTATCAGTCGANAGTTTGNTTTTTGGAAATTAGGGTTTGAAACAATATGGATACTGGTGCTTTTGAATCCAAGACATCTGAATTCTCGATCTGGTTACAAACCGANACGATGACTACAGAGCCTAGAAGGATCGTTCGAACCGATGAANAAGAAATCCTTATATCNAAAGTCGAACCTGGATTCGCACAGCAATTACACCAAACCCTGGATTTACTAGGGTTAGACTCCCAGAGAGGAATTTTGGCTGGCTTGCCAGAGCGAATGTGGTCGAATTTCGATGGAGCNACCCCTCGTGTGGATGCTTGGCGNCTTGGGATAATTCAATCGTTGATTGATAATCAGGGCAAACTGTCACTCAATGATNAGCGGGTAAAAGANATNCAGATAGGAGTCGAGTCAGTGGCCGCCCTACTCGAGGCGACNCTTTGGTCGGCTCCCATTCTTGCTGATGAGGAATACACGCCCAAAAAAGGCGAGATCCAAGCGTTCCATGACAATCTCCGTACCCTCGCAGATGGATCTGATATTTTCACACGTTTCTATGGGCAGTATGAGAATAAAACGGTAGTCAACCATTGCCCTGGAGCGTTGATCGCCCGTCAGCTTCTGATTTCAGGNTGGGAATGCTGTACAAAAACTCCGGCACCTACTGTTGGGTAAATTCTTCAGCTACTTGAAATCGTTTTAGCTTTCCTGAGGCTGTCCGNGGTAGCGCGGATTCCACTACTTCCCATTTCCTCGGGACTTTGTAGCCCGCAAGGTTTAATCGCAATATGCCTTCTATTGNCTCGAGATCAAATGCNTCCGATGTTTCTACCCTCANCACTGCAACTATTTTTTGACCCCAGACTTTGTCAGGGACACCAAATACTGCAGATTCAACAACTCCGTCTTGGGAGTTGATTACAGACTCTATCTCTTCCGGATGCACGTTCTCCCCACCGCTGAGTATGACGTCATCAGCTCGTCCAACGACCGTCAAAAAGCCNTCCTTATCACGAGTAGCAAGATCGCTAGTACACAACCAACCATCGTCAAATTTGCCACCATCAGAAATGACTGACTTCTCATAATATCCAGTGCTGATCGTGCGCCCCCTTACGAGAATCTCACCCGATGTCACCTCGGTCATTGGTAAATCAATCGAACCNCTTAATTTCACNGTGGAAGCCAGAAGAGGTCTCCCTGCACTTCCCGCATGTGAGACAGCATGCTGCTGTGAAACGGTCGCCACTTGAGATGTGGCTTCAGTCAGTCCNTACGTTTGTAGAATAGGAATCCCTCTATCAAGACCCTGACGTATCAGATCAACAGTAGCCGGACCGCCTCCCAGTAGTACNGCCCGGAGAGAGTCGCTGTAACGAGCAGGGCTATCGACAGCATTCAACANACGGTCGAGCATAGTGGGTACCAACGATACTAAGGACACTGCACCAGAATCTAATTCGGTATTTACTGATTCGACATCAAATTTCGTGTGAATAACNGCTGATNTCCCATAAATAGCAGCTCGCATCAAGATCGACAGACCACCGACATGGAAAAGAGGCATACAAACTAGCCAACTGTCTCTCTCCTCTACACCTATGTTCGCTGCTGAGGCAATTGCACTCCAATAGAAATTNAGATGACTCAAGCTGGCCAGTTTTGGAAGTCCTGTAGTACCTGANGTATAAATCAGTGCAAGTGGGTTATCGGCCTCGAGAAAAATNTGTTCGTCCTGATNATTTACGGTAGAACCAGAAGTCAACGTTCCTAGATCAACAATCGCTATCTCGGTCATCTCGGCTATGTTACTTCCCAGAGCTTGGTTAGAGTCGTCAGTCACAAGAAATTCAGCTCCGCAATGTTCGGTCTCCCACGCCAATTCATGCGCCGTGAGTCTGCTATTCAGAGGTACAAACGGAGCCTTCATACGAATAGCCGTGTGGAATAGCACAGCAAATTCGATACTGTTCTCAGCAAGCACGCACAAGATTTGTCCCTCTGCAAAACCGAGCTCAGCAAGTTGACTCTCTGCAAATTGAACTCTGTGATTCAACTCAGAATATGTTATCGATTTGTCTTTATCACGAATTGCTAACTTGTCCGCATGGGTACGAGACCGCAGAGACAGCCAATCTGGCAACCGCGATATTCCGGGGTCAGGCATAGTAAATCTCCTGCCACGGACCCGTAGCAACTCGCTCCAGAGCCTCACAATCAATCCCCACTCCTAACCCCGATTCGGTAGGCAGTATCAGTTGACCCTGATATGGGACCGGTGTCTCTGCAATATCAGATTTGATCCATTCTCCTGTACCTAGTCCATGAGCCAGTTGCACCGGTAATAAAGAGGCAGCGTGCGCCGCGGTCATTAAACCGATCGCTGACTCAAACATACTTGTTATGAAGCTAGATACCCCATGACTCTGTGCCCATCTCGCAATACCTATAGTCGTACTAATACTCCCGATGAGCGACGGCTTGAGCACAAGGATATTAGCCTTATGTCCCGTGACAAGCTCGCGAAGTGTTCCTGCATCTTGATAGACAGACTCATCGGCAGCAATAGGAATACTTGATTCCCTGGTCACAGTACCCAAAGCACTGATATCAGCAGGTTCCGTTGGTTGCTCAACTAATTCGATATTGAATTTCTGTACCTGCTGAATAAAGTCCCGTGCCTCAGACATAGATAATTTACCGTTTGCGTCTAACCGCAATACGAGTTCTGGGCATGCCTCGTTTATTCCTCTTATCCGCTCCAAGTCTGATTGCTGATCCAGTAGGCCAATCTTGAGTTTTACATATTTGTAACCTTTCACCTGCAACTCAAGTGCCTGTCGCACGGTCCCATCAACATCTGAGGAATCAATCAATCCGTTCACTAGCAGCCGCTGGCTACCACTAGTTCCCTGAAAACTAGCGTGAAGCGGAACCCCCATCTTTCGTGATCGCATATCTTCCAATGCCATGAGGCATGCATTCCAGACGAGATGTGCACCCGGTTGCGCCGGGTCAAGCATCGTGAAAGTAAAGCTGGATGAATCTAATCCGCGCAACTGATCTAATACATCTTCAGCGGTGATTGTGTTCACGTAGCCAGGCATGGGCGCTGCCTCAGCAAGCCCCACAATTCCCGATTGGTCCGTGAGTTGTATCACTACTCCCTGCTTGGTGCTAACCACGTCCCAGCCTGCTGAGAAACTGTCGATTAACTCAAGTTCAAATGGACGCCATCGAATCGAAGAAATATCTCCAGTCACAATACAAGTCCCAGCGAAAACAGTATCCCAACTAAAAAATGGAGCCGTGCAGTGGATACCAGTGCCTGATTGAATTCCCCGCCAACCTCGGCTGTGAGGACCGTACGAACCGGCCCTATTGCGGCTGGTATCGCGAGTGTGACAAGTAATATCCAAGGATCAAAGTCAGAATCGAAAACCACTAGAATCAGCGGGATCACAAAAGCACTAACAAGCAGACCGACATAAAAAATCCTACTTCTCCGGCCTCCGAGAATCACGGCTAGGGTAATTTTACCGGACCTCTTGTCAGAGGTCGCATCTCGAATATTGTTTACAAGAAGGATAGCGGTGACGGTCAGGGAAACTGGTAATGCCGCAAAGAAAACTTCGTTCCTGATAGTTTCGNTTAAAACAAACACGGTCCCAGATACTGCNATCAGGCCAAAGAAAACAAAAACAAAAACCTCCCCTAANGCTTTATAACCGTAGGGCCATGGGCCACCCACGTATGTAACCGCTGCTAGCATCCCAGCCAAGCCGATAACAATAACAGGCCATCCTGCGACCCATGTGAGATATAGTCCGATACCCGTCGCCACCGAAAACGCAATACNAACACCAAGCAATAATTGATTCTNAGACAGCAAACCTAAAGCAGCCGCCCGCGGAGGGCCNAAGCGATCAGGTCCGTCTGTTCCCCGCCGATAGTCAGATAGATCATTCGCAAAGTTTGCACCTATCTGAAGTGCCAGGGCAGCGATCATTGCAGCAAGTCCAACTACCCAATCAAACGCGCCCACAAATCCATAGGAAAAAGCCCAACCAACGACGACGGGACTAGCAGCCGCAGGAAGTGTTCGAAGTCGTGCTGCTAATACAAATGCACCAGGACTACCAGCACGAGGCAGAGCTGTNTCTATCACATCACACCTCCTAACTGGTCANGAGAAGAAATCCTATCCGTGGAATGGTAGCCGACCAAATTTCTTGAAGTCCGGCTGTCGCTTTGATTCCAAGAACGCGTTGCGACCTTCCTTAGCCTCATCACTCGTGTAGTACATCATAGTCAAGTCTCCGGCCAGTATTTGAAGGCCAGTCACTCCATCGGTATCAGCATGGAATGCGTTTTTCAAAAATCGAATAGCTGTNGGTGATTTTTCGTTAATTTCCTGAGCCCATTTGATTCCTTCATCTTCGAGCTGATCAAGTGGCACTACTGTATTAACCAAACCCATCTCCAGTGCTTCCTGNGCATCATATTGGCGGCACAGAAACCAGATTTCTTTGGCTTTTTTTGTNCCGACCTCACGTGCCAGGAGGCTCGATCCATATCCAGCATCAAATGAACCCACTCTAGGTCCNGTTTGGCCGAATCTGGCGTTATCAGCTGCGATAGTCATGTCGCAGACCACATGTAATACGTGGCCACCACCGATNGCGTAACCAGCTACTAAGGCGATAACTGGCTTAGGCATCTCTCTAATGAAACGTTGCAATGGNAGGACATTTAGACGTGGACCCTGTTCATCCTCATACCCAGCATGTCCTCTCACCCGCTGGTCTCCACCGGCACAGAACGCTCGACCACCGGCACCTGTAAATAGCACCACGCCAATTTCATCATCTCGAGCCGCGTCGAAGAACGCCTCACTNAGCTCATCTAGTGTCTGAGGCCGGAAAGAATTATGCACTTCCGGTCGATTAATCGTGATACGAGCNATACCTTGAAATTTATCATAGAGAATATCTTCGTANTCTTTAACGGATTCCCATTTTNTGTNAGACATATANCCTCCGATAATTNCACTTAATNNCTAGCTTACAACTGTTCTCTGTGANGTAGAAGGAACTCNCGAACAACGCTATTGAACTCCACTGGATTTTCAACATGCGCGGCATGACCAGCAAGCCCAATGTCGACCCTCACAGCTGAGCTTATGCGGGTAGCCATCTCATCCGAGATGTCGATAAATTTCTTGTCCCGCTCGCCAGTGACCAATAAAGTCGGTACAGTTATCGCCTGCAAGTCATCACCTATCCACGACTGTGCCCCGGTACCCATACCAACCAGTGAATTCGCAAGACCTATCTCACGCTGAGCCATCCTTTGCGCACGGATGGCAGTTTTCATTGATGCTGAAAGTGTTTGATTTTGTGAATGCCAGAGCGGAAGTGCTTCCCAATATTCAACAAACCATTCCATACCTCTCTCTAATATTTCAGTGGCTAAGTGCTCGTCACTTTCCACGCGACTTCGACGCTCTAAGTTGTCTTGAATTCCTGGGCTTGCTCCCTCGACGACAAGTGCCGACACCACTTCCGGATGACGATTCCAGACTTGAAGAGCAGTACGCCCGCCCAATGAATATCCAACCCAGACGGCCTTATCGAAACCAATTGTTTTTACAGCAGCGACAAGGTCATCAACGGCTTGATCCATCTGGTATCGGGCCTTTTCTGCTGGGGATCCAGATCTCCCGTGTCCAATAAGGTCGAATGAGAGCGTACAAAATTCTGGATTGATTTCACGCACCAAATCAGTCCAACTCGTGCGTGAACCGGTGAACCCATGGAGTAAGACCACCGGTGGCCCGAATCCATATCGATCGTAATACAACGCTAACCCGTCTACTTCAACATATCCCATATCTAAATCGTAGCGCTTACTGACATCATTTAAGTTCCGATTCCAATAGAGCTGTCGCCGCGGCCCAGTACTTCTTATGTTGCGCGAGATTGTTTGATCGATCTGTGCGAATCTCGTATACAGCTGGACCAGGTTCACTCATCTCTTCTAGTACCACCCCAATGTGCTCACTAGTCGACAATAATTTATGCGGTATTCCATACGCAGTTGTCAAAGATTTGACATCCATGTTGTGCGGGGCACCCCACCATTCCTCAAACAAGTTCTCTTCCAACAGATTCCTTTGTGGTAAGAAGGAAAATATGCCGCCTCCTAAGTTATTTATCAGAAGTATCTTCAGATTGAGATCATAGTGTTTCGCTGGCCAAAGACCATTTGCGTCATGAATGAACGACAGGTCACCAAGAACTAGTAGAGTGGAAT
>PBOW01000047.1 GCA_002725365.1 Chloroflexota bacterium
AGAAATATTAGGCACCCTCAAAAATGGCATATTCAGTCGTGTCGAGGAAGATTTATTTCCTAGACTTGCTCAGAGCGGAGCGGACATCATCGGCATACCTGATCAGGATGCATATTGGGCGGATGTGGGTGTTCCGGAGATGATTTTAGAGGTAAGCAGATATTTTATGTCAGAAACTTCGCCGACAGGGCTGATTGCGAACGAGGCCAAGATTAACGAATCAGCTTTGATTGTGTCATCAGAAGTTGGATCAGGATGTCAAATAGAGAAAGATGCCTATATTAAAGACTCGTGTGTTTGGAATAATGCATTTGTTGGGGTAGAGGCTCGTATCATCCGATCCATAATTGGTGAGGATACTGTTATTGGTGCCGGCGCTGTGCTGCAGGATATTATTACCGGTCCAGGCACGATCATTCAATCTGGGGCACGATTGTCTAATATGAGAATGAGTAGTAGGGGTAATCACCGAGGGAGCGGAGGGCCTGGCGGTGGATAAATCAGGTCATATTCACCCAATTGTTTTCGGTACAGACGGATGGCGAGCCGTCATAGGAGATGAATTTACTTTTGCGAATGTGGATTTATTGGCGAGAGGATTTGGAGAATGGTTCCTCGCCTCTAATCACCGTGAGCGTCCCGTACTAATAGGGTATGACACAAGATTTTTATCCGATGAATTCGCTACTACTATTTCTGAATCACTAAGTAGAATGTCTATCCAGGTGTTTCTGTCTGAATCGCCGATTCCTACCCCAGCGCTTTCATGGTCAGTTACTGACATGAATGCCGGAGCCGGGATCATGGTTACAGCCAGTCATAATCCCGCACGCTACAACGGTATAAAGATAAAAACCTCAGATGGCATGTCAGCAGACGAGAGCGTAACTGACCAGATTCTTGATGTTGTTGGACGAGTTAGAGATAGGCTGGATGGTCATTCTCGCTCGAATAGCACTCGGGTGATTCTGAAGGACTTTATGCCGTCCTACATTCAGCAGATCGCGAGTCAGGTAGATCTAGAGCTTATTAAAAACTCGGAGTTATCAGTAGTTGTCGACGGGATGCACGGGGCAGGAAGTGGAATTTTTTCACAAATATTCTCCGAATCCAACGTTAGTGTGCATGAGATACGTCGGGAGTCAAATCCGTTATTTCCGAATATGCGGGCTCCAGAACCGATTGCGATCAATCTTTCTTCGACTATGGAGTACATAGGTGCGGACAATAAGATACAGTGCGGTTTCGCCTTCGACGGTGACGCTGACCGATTTGGTTTGGTGGATGAGGCAGGGCAATTCATAAGCTCACTGGATACATTTTCTTTGTTGACCGATGGAGCCTACCGTGTGAGAGGTGATACGGGTCCGGTGGTGCGCTCGTTAACGATGTCGACACTAGTTGATCGGATAGCCGAGGCTTATGGGCAGCAAGTTTTCGAGACTAAGGTAGGTTTTAAATATCTGGCTCCCGTAATGCTGGAAAAGGATGCGCTTATCGCGGGCGAAGAATCTGGTGGGACGGCATTTCGAGGGCACGTCCGCGAACGTGATGGGCCACTGTCAGCGTTACGAATCATGGAGCTCATGGCGACTACCAAGAAACCACCTGGAGAGCTTTTGCGGTCGCTTCATCAGCTGTATGGTGAGCGTTCTTATGACCGCTATGATCTTGCAGTGACTTCAGAAGTTACCGAGAGACTAATGGACAGGTTGGAATCAGAAGTTCCCAACAGCATCGGCGAACTTTCCGTGATCGGGATCGATCGGATAGACGGTTTTCGATATCTGCTCGAAAATAATTCTTGGGCAGTTGTTAGATTATCTGGCACCGAGCCTTTGGTACGTGTTTACGCTGAGACAGAAAATCGCCGTTCAACTGAGTTGGTGATCGAGGATATTGTTAAATCTATTGAGGTTCAGAATGTCTGATTTATATNTAAGCCAGGAGACTGACTTTATGGAGNCTTCCGACATTGCTAAATCACTTGCCACCAAATTTTCTGNTATCGACGCAGTAAGANANATAGATAAAGATGACTTTAGAGGGACNCTTCTCGGTTTAGCTGANCAGTGTAGATCTGCTTGGAANCTCGGNCACACNTGGCAAATGCCCGAGTCGATNCGTCAGCCNAAAAGAGTGATTGTGGCAGGCGTAGGAGGATCGGCAATTGGAGCGGATGTGGTCGCGACCTGTGCGAGGTTAGCCACACACGTTCCAGTCGAGGTGACGCGAGACTATACATTGCCACCGCTTGATGAGGATTGCCTAGTGATGGCTTGTTCTTTTTCCGGAGAAACTGAGGAGGCTATTAAACCGTTCGAAGAGGCTGCCGCAGCTGGAGCGATGTGCCTGGCTGTCACCACCGGCGGTGCACTGGAGAGAGCAGCTTTGAAAATGGGTGCGCCATTGGTCACTTACAACTGGAATGGGACTCCAAGGAGTGCTATTGGATACGGCGTATTTTTACCATTAGCTATACTCTCTCGACTCGGCTTATTCGAGATCAGTGATCAAGAGGTGCAACGCGTAATCACCAACTTGGAGGAATTGTCTGAAAAGTGGGCTTACCCAGTGGCGGATGACATTGTTTCTTTACCGGCACTCATAGCGGCAGAAATATTAGATCGGATTCCATTGATAGTTGGTGGTGGTTTTCTTGGTGTGGCTGCTCGCCGATGGGCTGGTGAACTTGCTGAGAACTCTAAATTATTGGCTGTTCCAGTTACAGTTCCAGAATTCAATCATAATCTTCTCGAAGGAGCTGTGGCCGATGCACTCCGGTATCAGCGGGAGGGTGCTACTGATCCGTGGTTTGTCATTTTGTTGGATGCCGAACCAGTACACCCTCGAAATCGACTACGGATGGATATCACTAGAATGCATTTTGAAGAGGCGGGTCGGAAAGCTTGGCACATAGACGTTGGTGGGACAACCCCACTCGAATCTATCATGCGGGCATGTACGCTTGCTTCGTGGACATCTTTCTACTTGGCTCTGTATTCGGGTATTGACCCGACAACTGTGGATATATTGGCCCAATTTAAACGAGATATCAGCAATGCTACTGAGAGCTCCTAATTTTCAATAATTTTTGTTTCTTCTAGCTTTGGTTGTTTATGCCTAGCGCAATCAACCTACAAAAACTATCATTGCCCTTCTAGATACTAATTATTAGAGCTACAGTAAACGCTGCGATCGGGGGAATTGAATGAATACAGCAGAGTTTTTGACGATAACGAACGCCATAGTGCCAGATAGAATTGCTCTTGCTGGTCCTAACGAGAGACTGACGTACGGTGAGTTGCAGTCGCGTGTGAATCGACTAGCGCAGTCCCTTCAAGCTAAAGGAGTTGCTAAGGGCCACAATGTTGGGGTAATGGCGGTCAACTGTCTTGAATATGTGGAAATTTACTACGCCACCGCTTCACTTGGTGCGACCTTCATTCCTTTGAACTTTAGGGCTAAGGCAGAAGAGCTGAGCTATATGATCGAATCCACAGATATTCAAACTCTGTTCGTCCAAGAAAGATATATGCCAATATACGAATCTATCGATTCGTCGCAAATCAAGAACGTGATAACACTGGATTTCGAGAAGGACCCGTATCCAACCTATACTTCGTTCCGGGACGCGAGCGAGGATATTCCGGTATTTGTTGAGATCGAAGAAAGTGACACTACATTGATCATTTTCACGTCTGGTACGACTTCCTTACCAAAGGGTGTCGAGCTTTCATATCAGGCTCTGACTGCCTTGGTTGTGAATACTCAGGCACCCCCTGATCCTGTGTCCGATCAGCAGGTGATGTTGGTTTCGGTGCCGTTCTTCCATATAGCGGGCGCTACGACGATGATGTCTGCAGTATTTTCTGGTAGACGGCTAGTTCTGCTGCCAGCTTTCGATCCGAATGACTGGTTGAGTATGTGTGAGAATGAGGGCGTAACCCATTCATTTGTTGTCCCTACGATGCTTAAGAGAATCATGGAAGCGGATGGTTTTGAGAACTATGATCTATCGAAACTTGAACTCATAACCTACGGTGCTGCGCCTATGCCGTTTGAGGTTGTTCGCCGTGCTGTTGACGTGTTTGGACCTGAAGGAAAAGATGTTGGACTTATGAATGCGTTTGGTCAAACTGAGGCGACGGGGTCTATCACGTTTCTCGGCACTGATGATCACCGACTAACAGGTGATGGTGCTGAAGATGAGAAAGTTATCCAGCGACTACAGTCAGTTGGTCGTCCCATGGCAGATATTGATGTAGCTATCAAGTCACCGGAAGGTGAGATACTGCCTGACGGCGAGGATGGCGAGATCTGTATACGCGGCGATAGGATCATGCGTGGCTACCACGGTCGAGAAGATGAGACAGATAGCGCGTTGCAAGATGGATGGCTTCATACCGGCGATGTCGGAAGAATAGATGATGGTGGTTATTTATTCATAACAGGACGAATCAAAGATATGATTATTCGCGGTGGTGAAAACATTGCCCCTGCCGAAGTTGAGCACGTATTAGAAGAACATTCTTCGGTGTCTGAGGCTGCAGTTATTGGTATTCCGGATGTGGAATGGGGTGAGGTGGTAGTGGCGGTTCTGATTCCAAATAAAGATTCTGCTACGCCTAGTGATGCTGACATGACAGTCTTTGTAAAAGAGCGATTAGCTTCTTACAAGGCACCCTCTTCCTATGAGTGGGTTGCTGAGCTACCGAGGAATCATCTAGGCAAGGTCCTGAAAACAGATCTGAGAGACACGTACACCAACTAGAGTTCCCCTTAGAATATGACTCGAGCAACGAATAATAGTAGTTTGGTGTAGCCGATGACTCATGATGCGACAGTTGAAACTTCGTCGAATACTGCGATGACTGTACGTCCGAAATCATCTTCTTTACTCGGCGCGTGGTGGGGCCCCGCAGTCTGGATATCAGCAACAGGTGTTTTTGCGGGCACTCGCGCGTCTGATATCGCTGGTCGTGAGACCTTCTTCAACGTCGCGCAACCGTGGGTGGTATATGTTTTTCTTGCCGGTTTAGTGGGTCTTTTAACGTTTGGATTCGTTAGACACGCATCTTTATGGATGATAGGTAGGCCTACAGACGGTATTCTCAAGGAAATCCCAGCACGACTCAGGAACGTTGGTCGTTATGGTGCTGGTCAGGATAAAGTACGTCGTGATCGTTACGCCGGAATTATGCACTGGTGTATTTCGTCTTCGATAATAGTTTTAACAGTGGTTACTGCTCAGGTCGCGTTGCAAGACGATACCCCTCTTAATTTTTTACACGGTAATTACTACCTATTCTTCTCTTTCTATGGAGACCTCTTTGGTTTAATCGGATTGATAGGCGTGGGTATGGCTTTGTACCGACGCTATTTCGCCTCACACCATCGAATTCGTTGGGATGAAAGGGTTGAGGACCACCTTATTATTGTCGGGCTGGGTCTAATTCTGGTAACGGGATTCGTGGTTGAATCGGCTCGGATTATCGAGACGGAGCTGGTCCAACATCCCGACTGGGCTAAGTGGTCATTTGTGTCGTGGGTGCTTGCGCAAGGAATTGATTCGTTTGGATTTTCAGTATCAAGTCCAGAAAACCCGCAAAGCGAGATATTGGCGCTACATACATGGTCTTGGTGGGTGCACGTTGTGCTTGCTTTCTCGTGGTTGGGATTGATCGTATTTACGCGCTTGGATCACCTAATTTTTGCGCCGATCAATGCCTTCTTCCTCAGAACGGACGCTCCTGGTCGACTTGCGGAAATCAAGGACATCGAAGAGCAGGAAGTTTTCGGAGTTGGCCATGTACAAGACTTCACCTGGAAACAATTATTTGAGTTAGATGCGTGCGTTAGATGCGGACGATGTACAGAAGTTTGTCCGGCGAATATTTCTGGGCAACCGCTATCACCCATGCATCTTATACAGGATCTCAAGGGTCATTTGGCTGATGTAGGTCCAGACATTCAAATGCATCGTCATGCTACTGGTGATGCGGGCCGAGAGGTCTCCCCCATCGCAATGGTAGGAGACGTCATCAAAGATGAAACTCTTTGGGCCTGCCGGACATGTGGAGCATGCGTGCAAGAATGTCCTGTATTGATCGAGCACGTGCCAACGATTGTAGATATGAGACGATTTCTAGTAATGAACGAAGCCCGATTACCAGCGAATGCCCAAGCGGCCTTGGAGAATATTGAGATGAGAGGTCATCCATGGCGTGGTACCGCTCTCGAGCGTACTACTTGGATGGAAGGTCTTGGCGAGGTGACCATTTTTGATGGCACTCAGGACTATTTATATTGGGTTGGTTGTTCAGGCTCATTGGTTGAGAGAAATCTACCAATCACCCAATCAGTGTTTAAGTTGCTGAGAGAATCAGGAGCGTCTTTTGGTGTAATGGGACAAGAAGAAACATGCAATGGCGATCCGGCACGTCGACTCGGGAACGAATATCTGTTCCAAATCCTTGCTCAACAGTTGATCGAAACTTTCAATAGCAAAAATGTCCAAAAAGTTATTACTAACTGTCCTCACTGTTTCAATACGTTCAAAAATGAATATCCACAATTCGACGGTAATTTTGAGGTGCTACACCATACTGAATTCCTGGCAGGTGCTTTGGAAGACGGAAGATTAAAACCAAAGTATGCAGTCACCTCTGATGTCACCTATCACGATTCGTGTTACCTAGGTCGAATGAATGGGACATACGATGCCCCTAGACAGATCATTGAAATGGTTCCTGGAGCTAATCTTGTGGAAATGCAACGGAACTTAAGTCGAGGTTTGTGTTGTGGAGCCGGTGGCGGCAATATGTGGCAGGAAGAAATCGGCGAGCGACGTGTGAATCACGTCCGGACTGAGGAGGCAGTCTCAACCGGTGCCGATCAGGTTATAAGTAACTGTCCTTTCTGTATTCAGATGTTTGAAGACGGAGTTCCCTCTATCCAGCCGGAGGAAGAAGGACGAATCAAACCATTTGATGTGGCTGAGTTGCTGGAGGCTGCAGTCTTTGGTCCTAAGACGGATTCCAATCCAACCGAGGACTAGTAAGATTTCTACTTCGAGCAAGAGCTTGGTGGAGTCATTGCTTCAAAAATTGTGAACTACCCTAATTTATCGGTGGACACAAGCTGTGACTGCGATATCATCGATAGTTGAAGCCCTGTTTGGGCAAGCGAATATAGGGGGGTAACTAATGCACCTAGTTGTTTGTGCAAAACAAATACCAGATCCAGACACACCACCGTCGGCATTCAAAATAGATGAAGCGACTAATTCGGTGGTTCCAGCACCTGGTATATCACCAATTCTGTCGCAATTTGATGGGATAGCGGCGGAGGCAGCTCTACGAATCAAGGAGTCGCAAGGAGATGATTCGAAAGTTACTGTTATATCTATGGGTGCTGATTCAGCCCGTGCAGCAATCAAGCAAGTACTTGCGATGGGCGCGGATGAGGGTGTTCTCCTGAATGACGATGCGTTCGAGGGTGGTGATTCATATACCACAGCGAAAGTACTCGCAGCGGCGATCAATCACCTCGGAGACGTCGACGCAGTTTTCTGTGGCAGGCAGGCAGCAGATTGGGATATGGGTCAGGTTGGTCTCTTGTTATCTGAAGAACTTAACTGGGCTTCGGCAATTATTGCCAAGGGAGTTGAGTACGGTGATGGAAACATTTCAGTGCAGCGAGTCCTGACTGATGGATTTGAAACCGTATCGACGCAGTTACCAGCAGTTGTGACAGTGTCGAATGAGTTTGGTGAACCAAGGTACCCAAAACTCCCCCAAATCATGGCTGCAGCAAAAAAAACAGTCACTCAGTTCGGAGCTTCTGACCTTGGTCTTGATCCCTCCGATGTTGGAGCTTCGGGCTCGAGATTGAAGGTCGAGAGACTATATATTCCAGAAACGGACTCTAATGTTGAGTTCATGGAGGGTGATACACCACAGGAACAGGCGGCTGCCTTGGTCCAGAAATTACAAGCAGATAAGTTGATCTAGTTTTTAGTTGAAAAATTTGTAGGGGATAGGTGAAATAATGGCACAAAACATACTTGTCATTGGTGAGTTAGATGACGGTGCAGCAAGCACCACGACATTGGAATTATTGGCTGGAGCCTCGAGTCTTTCCGACGGAGGTTCAGTTGGTGTCACGCTACTTGGTGCAGGCGCCAGCTCGGCAGCTACTTCTTGTGTTGGGGCCACTGTAGCCTACGTTAATGACGATAGCGAATACGATAGTTTTCGTGGCGATCAATGGTTAAATGCGATTGCGGGTGCGGTAGAATCATCTAGCCCGGACGTAGTCCTGATCGCCCAGAGTATTGTCGGTCGAGAAATAGGGCCTCGTCTATCACATCGATTAGGGACAGCTGTTGCGATGGATTGTGTCTCTATCAGTAACGATGGTGGGGCAACCAAAGCAACGCGACCGTGCTTTGGTGGTAACGCGATGGCCACTTACGGGTTTGAAACGAGCCCAGCTATCGCTACAGTGAGGGCTAAGTCTTTCGAGATACTCGAGTCAGGTTCTGGTCCGGCAACTACTGAGGAACTCCCAGGAGCGGGCGAGTCAAGGACAGCCATAATTGCAACAGAAGAAGCAACGTCTGAAGGTTTGCAGATCCAAGATGCTCCGGTTGTGGTTTGTGGTGGTCGAGGACTCGGTGAAGCCGAAGCATTCAGCCAAATCGAGGAAATTGCAGCCGCTATAGGGGCAGATAAAGCTGCAGTGGGAGCTTCGCGTGCGGCGGTCGATCTAGGTTGGTATCCGCCGAGTCAGCAAGTAGGACTGACTGGCAAAGTGGTGACACCTGACTTATATCTGGCGGTTGCTGTATCAGGTGCCAGTCAGCATATGGCGGGCTGTTCAGGATCGAAAACTATTGTGGGTATTAATCGGGACGAAGAGGCGAATATATGGTCTTTCTCGCGATACGGAATAATCGGTGACTACAAGCAGATTGTGCCGGCACTGATCGAGGAACTTAAAAAGGCAGCGGGTAACTAACCGAGTGATCGAAGCTTATCAATCACTAAAACAGTAAAGGAGCGTCATGAGCGTCATCGGTCTCACAGGTGGAATTGCATCAGGTAAGAGCTTAGCTGCTGAGAGATTATCCGAACTTGGGGCTCACTCAATCAACGGAGATCTTCTTGGTCACCAATCCTACGCCCCCGGTACGCGTGGCTTTGACAATGTGGTGTCTGAATTTGGTGATGAGGTGGTAGGCGACAATGGTGAAATCGACCGTGCAGTACTCGGTCCAAAAGTCTTTTCGTCTCCAGATGGTTTGGAAAAGTTGAATTCGATAGTCTGGCCTGAGATTCGTCTCTTGGCTGAAGCTGAAATTCAATCGATCAGAGAAAAAAATCCGACTGCACAAATCGTTCTGGAGGCGGCAGTTCTCATAGAGGCGGAATGGCAGGACCTGTGTGATGAGGTGTGGGTCGTGAGCGTACCTGAGTCAATAGCGATAGAACGGTTAATGGCAAGAAATAACTTAGACAGAGATGCAGCTCAATCAAGGATTGACTCCCAAATGTCAGTTGATGAGCGCGAGAATTATGGCGATGTAGTTATACATAATGATTCGTCGATAGAGGAATTTTCAGACCGCATTGACGCCGCGTGGCGAGAGCTGAGTGATAGATCTTGAATGGACAGTTGGTTGACGCCTTGACCCCTAGAGGTCAGCATCCGAGAATATCGTGGATGGTCGCGTTGCGGTCGTGATGCATGGCGGGAATTGATTCAATCGTCGTTTTCCACATTCTTTTCTTCCCAGGCGTCTAATTGAGTATTTTGAAAGAATAGGGACACCATGACTACTAATGCATCCGGATTCACACAATTAGCAGTTGAAGATTTCAGGCTCACTGAAGAGCCGTACTATCTCGAAATTAACGACGAGATCCGGCTGTTCGAAGCCGCCTATGAGAACAACATTCCTGTTCTTCTCAAAGGACCGACTGGTGTAGGTAAAACTCGTTTTATAGAGCATATGTCTTGGAGATTACATAACGCTGAAGGTCAGTCCAGTGAAGAAGGTGTGCCGCTTATTACGGTTGCGTGTCACGAAGACTTGACGGCATCTGATCTTGTAGGAAGATATCTTCTGGAAGGCGATGAAACCCGATGGATTGATGGCCCAATCACTAGGGCGACAAAAGCGGGTGCTATTTGTTACTTAGATGAGGTAGTTGAAGCTCGTAAAGATACTACTGTTCTGATTCATCCCCTGACTGATTACCGAAGATTGTTGCCGGTTGAAAAGAGAGGTGAGTTACTTGAGGCCGCCGATGGGTTTCTCCTTGTGATGTCATACAATCCTGGGTATCAATCAGCTCTAAAAGATTTGAAGCATTCAACTCGGCAGAGATTCATAGCGATTGACTTTGGGTATCCGGACCGCGATCAGGAAACTGAAATTATACAGAGAGAATCTGGGGCTTCAGCTGAATTCGCACGTGATCTTGCTAAATTAGCTGAGAAGGTCAGAAATCTGAAGGAGCATGGTCTGGGCGAGGGCGTTTCTACTCGACTATTGGTTTATGCTGGCAAACTTATTGCGGCCGGCATTTCACCACGCCGAGCATGTCAGGTTGCTATAGTTTGGTCACTGACAGATGACGGAGAGGTTCAACGTTCAATAGAAGAGGTTGTCACCTCTATTTTTGATGAATAGATTGATTTGTACCAGATCGGTTGAGGTTGCTGATGCCCGACTCTAATGTGGCTGAGCTCGTAGCTAAATACGAAGAAGAATTACGTGGTTATGGCGCCTCGCTGCCGGACGAATTCAATCGGAGTGCGACTGCACTAAGTGCAGAACTCAGTTCCAATCAACTGGATCAATGGGCAAAGACCGGGATATCACTAGCGGGCCAAAGTTTACGCGCGTGGGAAGCAGCCACCGAATATTTCAGATCCTCACCATCCATACATACCAAGACGGATTTTGAAGGGGTAATCGCTTGGGCCGGCATAGCGGAAGAGCTTGCTCAGAAATCATCGTTAGTCGCAGCTTCGTTTTTGAAATTCACTCCTGAAGTTCTTACTCACATCTCCTTGGATGAACTTTCGGAATGGTCAAAGCAGGGTGATCGATTGTTCCGGGGTAACTGGAAATCAGGAACTTTATCCGCGGCATACTTTGAACATACGCCGGATCTGTTGTCGGTATTGCCCCTTCATTCAGTCGAGAAATTGGTTTCGATTATAGATGCGCTTACCGAACGGTCTTATGAACTTGCAAGTACCTGCCTTGAGACATCCCCAAAAATATTCAAGGAACTTGAGCAGCCTGACAGGGAACCATTTTTAGATTTTGCCCGGGCCGTCACGCGTGCGTCATGGGCGGACACTCGATTATATTTCGAGCGAGGACCGGACCTTATTGCATCCATTAATTCCCAATACAGATCAGGGTTTCTCGAACTTTCGGCTAAAGTGACGAGCGAAGTTGGTAGGCAAGCATTTCCTCTATTCGCGGATGCTGCTGATGCTCTCGGGCAACTGCCTGATGATACACATGCGGAACATATTAATTTCGCCTCGGACTTGGCCCTCGGTAGCCCAACAGCGGCAATGGAATACCTAAAAATTGTTCCGTTCGCAAGTTCGCGACTCACGCCGGAGCAACTTAGAGAGTGGTCTAACATCGGCAGCGATGTTTTAATTTCTGAAAACAATGCTGAGGGGGCTGAAGCATTTTTTAGACTTGAATCTACTAGAGCGGAAGCTGCTCTTCAGGCTCTTTCCTCACGAGTGGAATTGTCATCTATCAGCACATTGTTAAGGATGTATGCGAAGGCCCTAACAGGAGAGCAAATCGCTATATATTCGGTTGAAGAGCTTGTCGACCAGAATATTGGGTGGGTACAGGAATCGGTAGCCACAACTGAAGGATCATCTATCTATCTTCCTCCTTTTGTGTCGACATTTGAAGCTCAGGAGGCTAACTTTCAGTCATATAAAGTATTTGCCACACACCAAACGGGCAGAATCGAGTTCGGCTCTTTCGCGTATAAGTGGAATCTGGATGGTTCGTTTACTTCTGCAACTATCGAGGATCGGGAAGCAAACAGTGAAGTTACTAGCCCCGAGGGAGATGACGAGCCCAAGGCTGCTGCAGTTACCGCAATGCAACGATACTTCAACTCGTTTGATGAGAGATCACTGATTTCTGGCATCTTCACGGTGATTGAAGACACCCGCGTAGACGCGTATGTAGGTCGAGAATACGGCGGTATTAGAAAGTGGCTAAAACAACTTCAAGCATATGAGGCTAATCGACGGCCAAGAATAGAAAATATGCCGCTTCGCTCTGCTTTTGTGGAAAATCTTTTACGTGCGTCCCTGGGTCGTCCTGAAACCATGAGATGGCCAACAGTCTACAGAGAATTTTTGGAGAACGGTCTTTCAGCGCTGAAACTTGTGGAGGAAGAAGAGGCAACGGTGCAGGACTCCGCTGAAGTTTCGGCAGTGATCTATGATATTGCGCAACGTATTCCCAACATTACCTCCTCCATGGCCGATGGGAAATTTGAATTTGACGCGCCCACTGAAGATATGCTTAGTATCCAACCTGCAATGCCGTCCGGGGACGGCCCACCGATGGATATGCAGGCTAATGAACAAGAGGTGGAGTTTGAGAATCCGCCTCAACCGGAATTCAGAGGCGATTTCAAACCAGAGTTGGTTCAGCTTCTCGCACGACTGAAGCAGCAACAAGAAGGCAACGTTGATGGTGAAGGTACACCATTGACCAAGGAGCAGTTAAAGGAATTACTAGAAAACTCAGTTGAAATAACAATCGCTGAATGGGCCGAAGGTGATTTGGATGAATCCCTGGGGATGTTTTTGGAAAACCTCGAACAAGCAGCTACACCTTCAGGGGAAGGTAAATCAGATGATGAGACATCAGGATCGGATGAATCATCTGGGGGTGATGGTGAAGGAGAAGAAAAGGAACTGCCAGTAGAGATCGATTGGTCCTACTACGACGAGTGGGATTTCCGGGCATCTGATTATCGACCTCGTTGGACTCGTGTGGGACAGAGGTTTCATGAAGCCGAAGAGGAGCCTGAATTCTATTCAGAGACACTTCGTAAACATCATGGGCTCGTGATGGAAACTAGGAAACAGTTCGAATTGATGCGACCGGAAGTTTTCAAGAAAATAAAGAGAGTGGAAGACGGTGACGAACTCGACGTAGATCTAGCGATCGAATTCTATATAGATAAGAAGGCAGGGATAGGTCCGACCGGCCGTGTATATAATAAGCGAAATAAAATTGAGCGTGATGTGGCCGTTGCCTTTCTTCTCGACATGTCGGCCTCAACAGACGAAGAAATTGAAAAACAACGCCAATCTCATTCTGATGATGATGATGATGATTTCGATGGAGATCCGCGGAAATATTTCCAGTGGTTAGCCGCGCGCAGAGCTAGCCAAATGATTGAGCCACCTAAACGAATTATTGATCTTGAGAAGGAATCAGCTGTTCTGATCGTGGAAGCTCTAGAGGCCATAGGTGATTCCTACGGAATATATGGATTCTCCGGTTATGGACGCGACAACGTTGAATTTCACGTTATCAAGGATCTTGATGAATCTATGAGCGAGCTCGTTCAGAGACGCATCGGAAAAATAGAGCCTATTCGCTCAACCCGAATGGGGCCGGCGATTCGTCATACTATTCACAAATTGAATGAACATGACTCTAAAGTGAAGATTCTCATATTGGTGTCGGATGGACGGCCACAGGATCATGGCTATGGTAAAGATCGGACCGAAAAAGAGTATGCAGTGCATGATACGAAGCAGGCACTGCTTGAGGCTAAGCGGGATGGGATCACGCCATTTTTGATAACTGTGGATAAAGAAGGACATGACTATCTGCAGCAGATGTGCGATGACATTGGATACGAGGTTGTCGACGACATCGAGAGCTTGCCTCGTAGACTCCCCACACTTTACAGACACTTGGCGGTTGAGTAGAACAAGAGTATCTAATTCAACTCTTGTGCTTGCTTTAAATCCTGGTGCCCGATGATTTCGATCATCGCTTGTGCAAGTCTCCTATTCCCAAGGCGTGGGAACATGTGTTTGGCTATTAAATAAGGGTTATCCGTTCCAACTGTTTCACTTGCCGTCGTCACTTTCTCGGCTCGTTTGGAGTGATGATGGATAAACCTGTTGAACGCTTTGTCAGGGTCATATATAGCGGTGCCATGACCCGGGTAAATCACCTGGATATCAGTCTGTGCAAGCTTTTTGACCGATTGAATAAATAACGGGAGTGATGGCCAGTGCTGGACAGGCTCAAATGCATCCAGGCTCTCCCGATCTAAATGAAGACCGGCGGTGGGGATTGTATGTTCAAGAACAGTGTCACCAGAGAATAGTAGTTTGCTATTAGAAGTGACTGCTACCAAGTTTCCCCGAGTGTGACCGGGCGCATAATGAATTACAAGAGTTTCATGATTTCGCAGCATAATCTCCTGTTGATCTGATATTGGGTGCAGTGCGGTCTCAGGGCACGGAATCCATCGCATAGAATTAGTGTCGGTTTGCGATTTGATTTCGTCAACAATACTTGAGGGAACTCCTCTTTGTACGAGATATGAGAATCGGTTTTCTCGGTCATCTTCAAATGTTTTAATCCCCTTAGTCAGGGTCGATATCGCTTCTGGATGGACGAGGATTGTAGCTCCTTCTTTGGCCCATCGGGATGCCAATCCAGCGTGATCAATATGTTCATGGGTGATTAGGACCTTCTTGATGTTCGACGGTATTAACTCATGCTGGGCAAGTTGCGCACAGAGCAAATTCCACGAGAACTCTGGCGAGGATTGCGATATTACATCTGGTCCTGCATCCACAAGGAGCCACGAATCGTTTTCGTCCAGTGGCAGTAGCCAGCAGGTATTAGTTGCAAGATGGATAGGGATAGGTGATAGGGACATTAGGTATTCTTTGAGGCTCGTAGTTGTTCCTTGTACAACTTTGTGAGCCCACTGACCGTCTCCTGAATGGAATCAAATGCGGCCTGATGGAACATCCCAAGGAAAGGGGATACTCTTCCGGGAAATTCACAGAGGTAGACTGGTCGTCTGACGTCACGTGCGTGGGACATCTCGGCGAATACTCCCGGCGAAACTAACTCAGTTGGATAATAGACGACAACCATATCGGCCTGATCGACCCACTGTAAGTCACGAGAGAGGATCTGACTTTCGATATATCTATTTGCAGAAAGGGCCTGTTCCAATGGAGGATCTTCATCAGTGAGATGAAACTCTCCTGTTTGCGGAGAATTTAAATCTTGGATACTCAAAGGATCGTATACAACAAATCCTGCTTTCATCAACTGATCGCCGAAATCAGCTGCCCTTTCGAGGAGATCAGGATCTTCTTCCAAAATAGATGTGATTGGGTACGATAGATATATGCTCGGTGCGGGACGAGTTCTAGTGAGGCCCTGTATTCCGGAAGGATTGGACCTCCGCGCAAGTTCAACGAATCGCACCCCTAGAAATTCGGCGAGTATTCGGGTAATCGACGTCTCGTAGGTTCTCCACATCACAATATCAGTAAGTTCTAATTGATCTCGCCATTCTTTTCGTGCCTGCAGATTCGACCAAATGATATTGGCGTCATGGGTAACCGTAATGAACAAATTAACATCATCAGCAAATAATTGTTTGAATAGATTCATGTCCATGCCAGATACGAGTCGGCCTGCCCGCATAAAGGCCGCATGAGTGGAAATTAATTTTATATCGGCTGTGGAGTTGAGTATCTGATCTTTGAGTTCGCTGAGAGCGGATACGCGATGGAGGTGCAATAAGTCTTCATTTCCGTCAAGTAGATCAGTGTGATTATCGCTATAGCGAAGATGTGCTGGAACAGCATTGAGCATCTGTCCGACATCGAACACCTCGGCTCGTCTCTTGTCGTTCGGGTCCTCATTAATATACTCTGCAGCTTCTCGAAGGAATTCGGTGCGTTCTGAACCGCTTACCCCAGTGCACCATACCAACATAGCGTCCCCTACTGTTTGTTTATTAGATACTGCCGAAGCATTGTCAGAGCGGTGAGGACAGCCCTTTTTTTTGCGGCTTCTCTACCTTGATAGTAACGAGAGTGAGAGTATTCGAGGAACCCACTGTCGTCTGATAATGCGATATGCATAGTCCCAGGAGGCTGCTCTTCTACTTCGTTTCCCCCGGCAATCCCAGTAATCCCAATCCCTAAACTGGCACCTAGGACTTCCCTTGCTCGCACTGCCATTTCTTTAGCGGTGTTTTCTGAGATGACGCCGTGCTTGGCTATTGTGTCAGAGTCGACTCCCATTGAGATTTTGGTATCAGTGGCATACGTCACTAGTGAACCTCGAAAGTATTCTGATGAACCATCTATGTCAGTAAAACTAGAGGCTAGTGCGCCACCAGTTGCTGACTCCATCAAGGCAAGAGACAAGCCCTGTTCTATCAGCATTCGACCCACGGCACCGCTCAGTGATTCTTCATCTTCACCCCATATAGCCGTTCCTAAAATATTACGGGCTTCTGTCTCAACAGGTCGGATTAAATCTAACGCAGATTCGCGGCTGTTCCCTTTTGCGCTGATGCGGACATGGACTCCGTCAGCACGCGCGTACACGCCAATAGACGGATTAGTCGAATGTAAGAGTGGAGTAATCATTTCATCAAGTGTGCCTTCCCCGATGCCCGATGTTTTGAGGGTTCTAGAAACGAGGATGGAGGAAGCTTGTTTTTCTAGCTCCGGCGCTACCTCATTTTCCCACATTCGGATCATCTCTGGAGGAGGACCCGGCATTACAACGATTATTTTATTTTCACGTTCAACCCACCATCCCGGTGCAGTACCGCGCGGGTTTTCAATGGCTCGTGCAGATTTGATTAACTGAGCCTGCTTCAGGTTTCGTTCAGGCATATACCCACCGCGGGCCTCGAAGAGCGTACGCAGAGCATTTGCCTGGTCTTCATCCTGATACAGATCTTCCTGTAAGACAGAGGCAATCGTTTCCCGAGTCAAATCATCTTCTGTTGGCCCGAGCCCTCCAGTTGCAAAGATAATATCAGACCTGTTCCAAGCTCTTTCGAATACCTCATGCAGTCTGTCAGGGTTATCGCCGACCTGGCTTGTGTACAGCATATCAATTCCAAATTGGGGTAGCCGTGAAGCAATATATGCAGCGTTTGTATCAACGATTTCACCGAGCAATATTTCCGTACCTATTGATATGACTTCTGCGCGCATATACTGGTCCTTTCAGTGTTTTTATTCTAGTCACAAACAATTAAAGAATGTCCATTTATGTCAGTCTCCAAATGGCCGGTGACATTAATCAGATTAATTTGAGCACAATATTCGATATCTTCTTCAAAGTTATTCTTCAGTAACCGCTGGCCATGTTCAGTTTTAGCAAGAGCAGCACTCAAACTGATCGGATTTTCGTACTGAGACGCGTATCTAGATTTAACGTCAGAGGCTGAGTCAGAAAGAATGGCACCAGACGCTTCAAGTACGTCAATNACAAGGGCGGCAGCCAGAAAGTCATCCTCGGCTGGTGCTCCCTCCCAGCCCGAGCACACAATNACGATGTCATTTTGTTCCCTGATAGCACGTTGAACCGTCGCGTCCAGATTAACGGGAGCTATTGGCATGATGAGTTCTGCACCGACACAGGAAAGGAGAGTGGGTGTTCCGTTCGTTGTTGCCATTATGACGGTTGACGGAAGCTGCATGTTTTCAGATTGTCGCTGAAAAGCTAATGGAGAATTTCCTCCGTCGAAATCATCCGGGGGTAAAGAATTTNTTTCCCCGATCATTAATACTTCTTCAGGGAGAAGTAGATTAGCTTTGAGGTCACGAGCTGATTCGATTGAATCTGCCAAATATATTTNTTTNACTCCTTGCTCTAAGAGGACTGCCATGACTGACGTAGCTCTGAGAACATCAATCACAAGACAAGTGTTTCCTACTGGGTTGACGTCGAATCGACTTTCTGCNATAGATACTTTCATTCAGGTAGCCTTCTAGTAAGGTAATGCGTCCGGATCATCTGCCTCTAATCTCTGATCTCTTTCCTTTTCATTTTTTTCTCTCAGTGCAGCTTCAGCATAGGAAATCCTATCACTCNCGAAATCAGGAGTACGGGCAGCCTGCACTTGGTCTTTCAGCTCTTCTGTGATTAGGCTGCTTTCACGCCAGTCTGTCAGTGCATTTTGTGCTTTTTGCAGGTCATTTTCATCTGGAAACATTCTTCCGTATCGTGCTTTATCAAAAAGTCGAGCAATCGCATGAGCTGGCGTGCCTAAGTACTTTTGATGAGCGCTGGCATATTCATCTACGGTTTCACCTGCTGATCGAGGCATACCACGTAGTGAGCCGTCTTTCTCAAGTTCTCCCCACAAAGAATATATGGCATGACGTCGCATCCAGGCCTTGGACGTGGATTTTCGTTTTGGTAACAAATCCTGAATTAATTCAAGCAATGAGCCACTTGAGTTTGGCGTCGTGTACCTTTCCGAGGCTTCATCATCGGTTTCATTCTTTCCTCGGACAAGGCCGACGATGAATAAGAAAATTCTATAGAAGGCATATCCCAATACAAACAAGACGAACGATTTCAAAGCGGTTCCTATCCACGGCGGAACTTGTGACGCTTCGTCGTGTAGATTTTGTGCAGGTGGTGCAAGACAAGCTTTATATTCTTTATTCANTTGATCTGCGAGAATAGTGTCTCCTTTTGAAATCGCTGCATTAACTGCTTTAAGGAGTTCACTGCATGGTTCTGGCGCCATCGAACTTGAGCTTTGCGGACCCAGCAAACTCAGAAAAAATTTCAATAGCCAGAAAATAGGGGTGAGGATAATAACCATTATCCTGCCAATTATTTCACCTAATAGATCGAATAGNGGGTTGAATAATGGGGAGATATCTATTTTCGTTATCAACCAGAACACCAGCCCGACCAGACACAAAACGAACATGGTGCCAGCNAGTGAGTATGTCCAAGGTGCGAGTCTCCCTTTAACCCCAGTTTCGGGCCTGATGCCATTCAGGTAAGACAANGCGAGAGTAAAGGCGCCTAAGACAAAATGTACAGCTACGAATGGCGCCAAAGGTATGCCATTGAGGCCACCAAGTATGAGTAAAACCAGATTTACCAGAAATCCGATTCCCCAAGAGCGTGACACCTTCGACACAGTCACATTTGAAGCGCCCATAATCAAGAATCGTATCCATATCATCAGAAAGCCAGCTAACACTAGAGCGACAATCTGATCGCCTGCATAGGCTGCGACGCCACCAGAACTAACAATATGATTGAGTAAATCATTCGTCACTGCTGGTAATCTTGCCTCATTGAAACTGTCAAAAATAGCTGCCGTGTTCCAAAATTGGAGGCTTGATATGTGGAGGTGAAGGGCTACATTTATCGACAAAATTGTGGTTATGCACATGAAAAATACTGCAATTCGTCCGCCAATTCCTACGTAATCTAACAATCGCCTGAACAGAAATGCCGAGGCGGCGACTGCAATTACGAGAATGAGATTTGGACCGCTCACAATCGTGTCAGTTGTGCTCTCTATAGCCTGTTTTGCCGTGATCAGCAGGTCTTGATTGATTGGTTCAGCTGGCTGTCTCTGAATATCCCTTAAAAGTGATGCTTGATGTCCTCGCATAAAAAAAGTACTTAGCAGTCGCAGCGCCATAAACCAGACGACAGCTTCTGTGATGATGTAGGAGATATCTAGAAGATGTCGTGTTTTCAAAATGATTATTCTTCGTTACTCTCTGAGATATGGACTGTTTGACCACTCAGGTCGTCAATTGGGGNTGCCTGATTGATTATTTCAGCCCCTCCACTCATCAATATATCCATGCGATCTGCTACCTCAATCAANGGGATATTTTCAAGGGTTTCAAACCCTTCTGGATCCCAATCAGGTAGCGACGTTCTGAGAACGTTCACAAGGTGTCCTTTTTTTCGCAGCTTGTTCAAAGTGAGTGATAGNGCGGGAGGCATTACAGCGGCAACCACGNCGATGGTGCTGCCTATAGGTAGCGGATGTCGGGGATTNTCTAACTCTGTGGCAAGTTCGCCAGTAGTGAAATTTTGCACAGCAGCAAGNGCTTCAAGAATTTGACTAATCTGTTCGGGTCCATTACCGGCTCCAATCCGTATTGTGCGGTCAGCCTCAGGAAAAGCTCCATTTGCTATCAGTCCTATCGCCAGTTTGGTCGACGATGCCCAATAGGCCACCGAAGCCGCTGCTGATACTCCTCGTTCGAGTAGTACCCGATCGGATCCCTGCCATTGTCGAAAGGTGGGGATGTTCAGAGCGACTATGAGAGCCTGCGATCTGCTGGGTTCATATATTCTGCTCTTTAATTCACCAGATCTTGCGGTCGCTTGCCAGTCGATTCGTCTCAAGTTGTCCGAAGGAAGATATTCTCTAACGCCAGAGACTAGAACCGGATCCTCAAAAATAGGATTTCCTCCTCGTAGATCACCAAATGGTCGACTCGAGTCAAGCCCGAGTTNTCCAATTTCGTATACGGCTGGATAGACAACAATATTCGTATTCGTGTGCTCAAGGACGGTCTCTCTCTGGAAGAACCCGAAGAGATCACCTGACTTGGCTACGGTGGGTCCAATCCTGAAGAATCCACGCTCTTCTCCAGTTAGNGAAACGTCCCACCTTATATGTTCGTTGGGACTCAGGCTCGTGGTTCGTCTCANAATTCGCTTTCCAGGCCCTCCGGGAGATGTTTTCTTATCTGAGACCATCCCGCTCGGGAGAGTTTCTCTGATTTCGATCCAAGGGGCAGGGAGATTCTTGTTGTTATGGACAGTCAGCTCGATCGGAACAGATTCCCCAATGAATATTCTTGTAGACTCCAAAATTCGGCCTGCGGATACCCTTTCAAGGCTTAAGCGTGTCCAAATTCGAGCGGCGAGGGACAAGCCAAAGATCAGACTGGCAATTACAACTAGCGGCATGAAATTCGCGGCTATNCCAATCGCAGTAAGCGCGATCGGA
Source organism: Chloroflexota bacterium (assembly GCA_002725365.1). Taxonomy (GTDB): domain Bacteria; phylum Chloroflexota; class Dehalococcoidia; order UBA2979; family UBA2979; genus UBA2979. The sequence goes on from PBOW01000047.1 coordinate 21,105, forward strand.
GCAGTTATCCAGGATTCTGTCATCAGTAGTCGCATTTGAATCTCCTGCCTGNCTGAGTCTCGCTAGTCCTCCGAAACTGGCACGGGGACTTCAGACAAAATTGAGTCGATGATGTTCCCCGTCTCACTGCCTCGCAGTCTGGCGTTGTTTGAGAGGACTAGCCTGTGTTCAAGAACTGGTTTTATTAGNTGCTTGACGTCACTAGGATTTACGTAGTCACGACCATATATTGCTGCTGACGCACGCGCAGCCTGAAATAGCATTAGGGATGAACGAGGGCTGGCGCCCAGTTCAAGCGAGGGATGTTCCCTTGTCGCGCGAGTGATATTGACTATGTAGGACCGAACNGAGTGGTCAACGTTTACCGATGANAGNCTTTTTGACAACTCTGATAATTTTCCAAGGNTTGTCACAGCCGACACACTATCTAGAGGGGATTCATTTTCAAAGCGTTCTAGAATTTGGTTTTCGCCACTTGCGTCAGGATACCCGATTTTAATTTTCATAAGAAATCTGTCGAGCTGNGCTTCCGGGAGAGGAAATGTTCCTTCTTGATCAATCGGATTTTGNGTAGCTAACACAACAAAGGGCTCAGGCAGNTGCATNGTGTTACCGTCGACTGTCACGGTTCTTTCTCCCATAGCCTCAAGGAGAGCGCTTTGGGTCCGAGGAGTCGCTCTATTAATTTCGTCCGCTAACACTATATTGTTCATGATCGGACCAGATTTAAATTNAAATTCAGAATGTTTTTGCGAGAAAAAATTTAGCCCAATCACATCCGACGGCATCAAATCGGGGGTGAATTGAATCCTACTAAACTCTCCGCCAATGACTTTGGCAAATGTTCTGGCCATCAAGGTTTTACCAGTCCCTGGAACGTCTTCAAGCAAGATATGGCCTTTGGCAAAAAGAGCAACTAGTACGAGATGGATTGTTTCCGTCCCGCCCACGATTACCTCAGACACAGCATCGGCAATTGATCTAGCGACAACTGATATTTCTCCATTAGTGTCACTGTGATTTTCCGACATTGATCCCCCCACTTTCACGCTTGATTGAATACGGTCCACGCTAAACCACCTGAGTAGCATAGATGAGACTTGTATCTTGCGATATCACCCAATTTCATATAGCTGATTGGATGTATTACCCTTAAGCTTCAATAGAGGCGGATTGCATTGGACTTGACTGAATTCAAAACGGAATGGGCGCAGCTGAGAGAAAAAGTTGTTGAAGTTTTGGGAGAACTTCCCGAAACTCGTCTTTCTCGTCCGGTCCCAGAGAAGGATGGCTGGACGGTCCGACATTCTCTAACCTATCTAGCCAGTCTCGACGCGCAAGTGAAGTCGATTATCTCGATTTCTGCTTTATCGGCGTTTGAAAGCCGTCGCTTACGAGGCGAGGCGATGTTTGAGGCTCAGTATTTGCGACTGAGAGATCTAACACCATTCCTCGCCGAAAGCGCGGAAACAGCATTATCTAGTTTGTCTGAGGGCGAGGCAACAGAATTTCTGGGACAGGCCGATGAAGCGACGAGACTGCTATCGGAAGCCCGAGATGTTCTGGTAACTATTGAGAAAGCGGCGGAGTAGTCTGGACATGACTTCTGTTAACGGTGACCGTCTGATTTCGTTTAGAATCTAACAATATGACTACCAACGAATATAACCAGCTCGGCGACAATTTGGTCCATGATAGGTTGTCTATCCCTAGACAAAAAATTGAGAAACAAGATCCTTCTGACCGGGTAAATAATTTTGATGAGACATATCTCGCAATGGATATGGATTCGGCGATAATTGAAGCGGCAAGGTGTATTGATTGCCCATCAGCTCCATGCATGGATGCGTGCCCGGTGCACAACGATATCCCTTCTGCGTTGAAGATGCTTGAAAATAATGATATCCATGGTGCCGCTTCCAAATTTAGAGAGACCTCCACCTTGCCTGAAATGTGTGGTCGACTTTGTCCACAAGAAATACTTTGTGAAGGGGCATGTGTGGTTGGCTTTGCGCTACGAACGGATGGGTCAAAGCATCCCCCAGTTGCGATTGGTCGACTTGAATCATTTATAACAGACGCTGAGAGAAAAAATCTAGGGAAGTTTCCAGTTCCAATGATATTGCCGTCAACCGGCCGAAGTGTGGCAATCATCGGTTCGGGTCCGGCCGGTTTGACTGTTGCTGAGGAGCTGCAAATTCGCGGGCATTCCTGCACTATTTTTGATCGATGGCCCGAGGCTGGGGGGGTGCTTCGTTATGGCATACCAAACTTCAAGATGAGTAAAGCTATTCTTGAAGAGAAAATACAGTCTCTGAAGGAGATGGGTGTTTCCTTCGAAACGTCAGTGGAAATCGGCTCAGATATTTCACTTGAAGACTTGAGAGAGAGCCGGGGATTTGATTGTATTTTTCTTGGAAATGGTGCAGGAATTGGTAATTTGTTAAAAACTGAGGGTGAAGACCTCGAAAATGTATATCAAGCCACTGATTTCCTCGTGCGCGGCAATCTAGAGGATTTTGAACTGCCCGAGTCGCAGAGGGGATTACCACATGTAGGAGATGACGTAGTTGTTGTCGGGGGCGGTGACACTTCGATGGATTGCGTTCGTACCGCAATTAGGCTGGGTGCGAAGAATGTGACGTGTGTGTATCGGAGAACAGAAAACGAAATGTTGGGTCGCCAAGAAGAACGAGTGCATGCTCGAGAGGAAGGTGTTAACTTCTCATATCTCACCACACCGACAAGGTTCATAGGTGGTTCGGACGGCAAAGTCAATTCTGTTGAGTTAGTAGAGATGGAATTATCCGACCCCGATGAGAGTGGCCGGCGGCGACCTGTTCAGATCGCAGATTCTGAATACGTGATTGATGCTTCAGCGGTTGTAATAGCAATCGGCTATAACGCGGATTCAGATATGGGTGAGACGTCAGAAGTAGAGACTGATAATTGGGGACTAATACAGGTCGATCCTAGAACCGGACAAACAAATATCCCATATATGTTTGCTGGCGGTGATGTCGTCAATGGAGCGGATTTGGTAGTCACGGCGATTGCGGACGGGAAACGTGCCGCCACGTGGGTACACCAATATTTACTCTCACTAAGTTCGTCAGATTCTTCATCTTAGGCTAGGCTCTGGGGATAACGTTTTAGGATTTATTGGATTTACAAATGTCCGCATCTGAGACTCAAGCTTCTGGCCCACTCTCGGGAGTCCGTGTCCTTGCATTCACACAGATTGTGGCTGGTCCATTTGCTGGTGTTGTCCTCTCTGACTTCGGGGCTGAAGTTGTGAAAGTAGAACCAACAACCGGTGAATATTATAGGAACGTGGCTGCTGTCGTGCCTGATCATGGCAAGAGATGGCAATCATTGAATCGAGGACAGAAATCCTTGAGTGTTGATCTGCAGAATCCCAAAGGAGCTGAGCTGATTCGAAGAATCATCAATGGATTCGATGCAGTAGTCATCAATTTCAGACCTGGAGTGGCTGAACGTCTGGGTATAGGTTATGAAGATCTCTCGGAAATCAATCCAAAACTTATTTATTGTTCGATCACCGGGTTTGGCCCTGTGGGACCTTGGGCAAATGAGGCGGCAACAGATTATGTTGCTACGGCATTTTCGGGACTGGTTGCGGGTGATGGGAAAACCGATGATGACGGAGTTCCTGTGGGTATGGTTCCGTCCGTCGCTGATTATTTAACAGGACTTGCCAGTGCCGGAGCAATCAGTGCCGCTCTTTTTTCCCGTGATAAGACTGGTCTCGGGCAAAAAATAGATGCATCTCTTTTGAACTCGTCATTATCTATTCAAGATTCCTTCGTAATGCGCGAACCTGCGAGCGACTCGGTGTACCGAGATCCTATGATGGAAAGGGTCAAGGAAGCATTTGCTGGAGGTATGCCTTACAAAGCAGTATTAGCTGATCGGGTTAAATATAGGCAGCGGTCCGCAGGACTTCCACGTCTTTACTACTGTGCCTATCAGACAGCGGATGGAGCAATCATGCTCGGTTGCCTGACTCCAAAGACCCGTAATGCCGCTCGCCTGGGTCTGGACATGCAACATGAGCGTACCGATGATGCAAGCTTTGATCCTGAAGATCCTAAATATCAGGAGCAAGTTGATGAATGGAAGAGAGAAATAACTGAGCGTGTAAAAGAGCATGGTACTGAACATTGGTTACGCAGACTGCGAGAAGTTGGTTGTCCTGTGGCTCCCGTACAGTTCCCTGAAGAACTCTCTGATCACGAGCAAGTCAAAGCTCTCGGCGTGATGACTCCTCTCGAGCATCCTGTGACTGGTCCGCAAGAAGTAGTGGGTCCTATAGTGAACTTTTCCAAGACAAAAGCATCGGTACAGGGACCGTCGCCATTAATAGGCCAGCACACGGAACAATTGCTGCTCCACGCCGGTTTGACGCGCCAGGAAATAGACGATCTCTTGGAAGAGAATATTGTGCGTTAACTAGTCTGACGGATTGGACCACAGACCACTTTGTTGTGATTGACTAGTTTCGGAGTGCTGAGGTGGTTCGATCCCGATATGTGCATATCCAAAACGGGTAAGAACCCGACCGCGAGGCGTTCTCACGATTAGTCCCTCTTTTAGCAAAAAAGGTTCGTATACGTCCATTATTGTGTCTGACTCTTCAGATATAGCGGCTGCGATCGTCTCTAGTCCCGCCGGGCCTCCGTCAAATCGATTTGCCAATGCTGTAAGTAACTCACGATCCATCCTGTCCAGCCCGAGGTCGTCAATTTCTAGCTGCTCCAGTGCGTTCGATGCTGTTTCTTTAGTTATTTGACCGTCAGCTCTAACGTCGGCATAGTCTCGTACTCGGCGCAGCAGTCGGTTCGCCACACGAGCAGTCCCCCTAGATCTATTTGCTATCTCGACTAGTCCGTCGTGATCGAAACTGCATTTCAGTACCTCCGCAGACCGTTCAAGGATTTGAGAGAGGGCTTCAATGTCGTAGAAGTCAAGACGAAAGGTCGATCCGAATCGATCTCTAAGTGGTTGTGAAATCATGGCATATCGTGTGGTTGCACCGACTAAGGTAAATGGAGCAATCTTCAATCGTACGTCTCGTGCCTTTGGCCCCTTTCCTAAAATAATGTCAACTGAGAAATCTTCCATAGCGGGGTATAGTACCTCTTCCACTGCGAGCGATAGGCGATGAATCTCATCTATGAAAAGAATGTCGCCAGGTTGGAGAGAAGTTAGAAGGGCTGCGAGATCGCCGGCTCTTTCGAGCGCCGGTCCGGAAGTGATTCTAATTGAAACACCCATTTCTGCCGCAAGTATCATTGCAAGTGTTGTTTTACCAAGTCCGGGTGGTCCGTGGAATAAGATGTGATCCAGTGGTTCAGAACGCGCTTTGGCAGCCTCTATTGCGATCGTAAGGCTGTCCTTAACCTGATTTTGTCCGCAGTATGTTCCTAAAGAATTTGGCCGTAGTCGATTTTCAGTACCCAAGTCTTCTTCAGTTGCTTGAGGGTCTACTGTTTCTGTTCTTGAGCCTTTTCGGTTCAGCTCTGATGACTGAGAGTTGTCGGAATTGGGTACTTCGGTCATAGAACGGATTTTAGCACATTTGTTCCAATGGCTATTTCCATCTGGGGAGTCCTTTGAGTTCTTTTTTCAGAGTTAGTTTTAATTTACCGGTCGATTGGCCCCTCTGCGCTGCGAGATCTGCGACTGCCTCACCTATGAATTCAGCGATATTTGAAGCAGTATGACGATATGAACCATCTGCATAGCAGGTGGAACAGAGATTTACGACTTGTGTGCCGTCTGACTCTGTCCCATAATCTTCGGGCCGCCTCATGTCGAAAGCGCAAGAGTCGCAACTGGCCCTCTTACGCCCAGTCTGGAAATCCTGCATGTATTCACGTGAACCACCGCCACCCTTGCGAGATACTTTGGCAGCGTCTTTTGAATTCTTAGCCATTTATGATCCTCAACAGTCGTCCTATTGCATCTGCTAATTGCTCTGTTCTGAGTATACGTTATGCTATTTGAGTCGGGGCGTAATGGGAATGTACACGTGACTGCCACTAACAGCATTTCACAGCAAGCTGATATTCCGCAATTCGATGTCGGTTTGATTGATTCTGGCGTTGGGGGGCTGGCTGTAGCTCGTGAGATACAGAATTTGAATTCCTCTGTGCAAATAGGATATTTCGCTGACACTGCCGTGTTTCCATATGGAGATAAGAATAGTATCCAGGTCGCCGACCGCATTGATTTTCTGGCAACGAAATTTGTTGAGGCCGGTACTCGACTCTTAGTGATTGCTTGTAATACTGGATCTTCAGCAGGTTTGAGGTCGATTAGAAGAAAGTTCGCGAGAGAAGGTATTCAAATAGTTGGAATGGAGCCACCTCTCAAACCGGCAGCGATTCATTCACGTAATAAGTCTGTAGCAGTGGTGGCCACTTTGGGAACTGTATCTGGCCAGGCGTTGACTAATTTGAGAGACCGAGTGGCTACCGACACAGCTACGAAATTCATTGCGGCGAGTGGCCTCGCTAGTAGTGTTGAGCGAGGCGAACTTACAGGCAAAGACCTTGATGCAGTTCTGCAGGAACTTCTCAATCTCATAAGTTCTGATGGAGTGGATAGTGTGGCACTAGGTTGTAGTCACTATAGTTTCGTATATGACCAGATGCGTAAGGCACTTCCTGACGGAGTCAAGCTTTTCGATGCAGCTTTCCCAGTGGCAAAAAGAACCTTGGAACTGTGGACCAAATCACGTAGTTCAGATGATGTGATCGACGTGTCCAATCCCATATCCGTTTTCGTTACCGGTGATCCTGATGGCTTTGTTGCGTCCGTTGCTAGGCTCGAAACTGCAGGATGCATGATTCCGATGGTGTCAGTGAATCCCGTACCGCTTCCAATCAATTGACCGCTAGTGTAACGTTTGAGCTAGAATGAATTTTTTCGAGAAATATCTTCTGCTAGCAGAGAAAAATAATTCCCGATTATGCGTGGGTATTGACCCTGATCCTTCCAGGATTCCGCCAGGTGTGACGATGCGTGAATTTCTCCTATCGGTGGTCGAGTCGACTTCTGACATGGTTTGCTCTTATAAACCGAATATCGCCTTCTTCGAACGTGAGGGAATCGAAGGAGTCGCATTGTTGGACGAGTTGATTACCATCATTCCGAGAGAGATACCCGTAATACTAGACGCGAAGCGGGGGGATATCGGCCATACCGGAGAGGCCTATGCGACCGCAATATTCGACCGAATGAATGCGGATGCGGTAACGGTAAATCCTTATCTGGGTAGAGATTCAGTCTCACCGTTTTTCAATAGGCCTGAAAAAGGAGTATTCGTTCTTTGTAAAACATCTAATCCAGGGTCCAGCGACTTTCAAGATTTGTTAGTGGGTGAGTCTAACCAACCCTTATTTCTGCATGTCGCACGACAAGCACAGGAGTGGAATATTAATGGGAATATAGGCCTTGTCGTCGGAGCCACCTATCCGGAGGAAGCAGCGCTCCTGAGAAGCGAAGGAGTTGAACTGCCCTTTCTGATACCAGGAGTCGGTGCCCAGTCTGGTGATTTGGAAGCAGTAATTTCTTCCTCGAGCGATCGCAACGGTGGTGGATTTATTATAAATAGCTCTAGGGGGATCTTGTATGCTTGGGAAGAGGGTACGGCTGGAGATCCTGGCTGTGCTCCGGGAGGCTGGCAAGATTCGATAAGGCAGGCGGCAGAGCAAACTCGCAGCGACATCATGGCTACTCTTGACAGGTGAAATTGAATCTTTGGGTAGTATTGCTAACTTCAGAGAGTTTTCTTAAACTCGAAAGTGCGCTTGGAGCGTGATGCGGGGTAAAAGTTGTCACATATAGAATCAGATTTGGAACTTTCGATTGACTCTGTCCGAGTGGGTATTCGCCAACAGCGTCCTGTAGTTGTGCTAAAGGAAGTGTCCGGCGAGCGGTACCTTGCCATCTGGGTAGGATCTGATATGGCCCAAGCGATCACTTTTGCTTTGCAAGAGCAGGAAACTCCTCGTCCCATGACACACGATCTACTTTTGAATACTATCGAGATGCTCGGAGGAAAAGTGAAAGAAGTAAGAATCACTTCTCTAAAAGAAGACGTATATTTTGCTCGTATCATTATTGAGCAGGACGGCGATACACATTCTATAGATTCCCGTACATCCGACGCCCTTGCAATTGCAGTCAGATCAGGGGCAAATATAATGGCTAGCCAGCAACTTATGGAGGAGGCAAGTATACAATTACCTGATGATGACGACGATGACTTTAATCAGGAGCTACTAAATCCAGTCACTGACGAAGAACTCCGGAAGTTGTCGCCTTTCCGCGATCTTGTCGAAGGACTTGATCTCGATAATTTAGGCGAGACCGATTCTGAAGAATAGGATTTTCCGAGAAACGATGAGTTAACATGATCATGTTGCGCGCACGTTTTGTTGATGTTAGCGTCAGCGCTAGCAACTCGCGGCAGGGAGTTGTATTGTGGGTAAGTCACCAGCTTTTAGGCTGTTAGGTATAGGGGGGTCGCTGGCGTTTTGGATTATTGGAGGAACACTGGGTGGCCGTTGGATAGATACCCAGTTAGACTCTGATCCGGTACTCACACTGCTTGGTTTATTTTTAGGCATTGCAGTGGGAGTTACAGACGCAATACGCCGCCTCATGGACGTTGTAAAGTTTCAGGAACGACGTTCAGCAAAGCGGAAAAGATGATGGGAGTCCAGGTGAAGGCCGGATTGATTGCAGTTGGAGTTATAGTGCTCATGGTAGGTGGGTACTTTGTGCTCACCCCACCCCCACCTTTCATAATTGTTTCACCAGAAATTATTTGGCATACAGGTATTGATATTCCCGTTATTGGAGAATTCAATATTACCAATACCATGTTCACATCTTGGATCATGGTAGTGCTCCTTGTGATAGCGGCGGTATTTGTCCGTAAGGGATTGTCGATCGTTCCTAGGGGTTTTTCAGGGGTTGTGGAAGCTGCCGTCATGGCCTTTTACGGATTCATTGAACAAGCGGCAGGACCAGAAAATGCAAGAAAATTTTTCCCGTTAGTTGCCACTATCTTCTTTTTTATTTTGGTGTCCAACTATTCAGGCCTTTTACCAGTTTTCAACGTCATAGGTAGGACTGAACCAGGGCATGGTGGCAATTCAATGGTTCATTTTGAAGAAGCTAAGATTGCCGGATTCGAAATTACATATATTCCTCTAAAGGCTGAGAAAGTGGATTTGGGTCATGATCATGACGGGCATGGCGATAGCCGCGCTGGAAGCCAGGAAACTGTAAGTAGGGATGCCACTGGCTCTGCTACTACTCTCGCAAATGCCTCAGGAGCTGAAGGAGTTTCTTACGGTGTAATCGCACCCGCTCTAAGGTCTGTTATGTCTGATATGAATGCCCCACTGGCTATCGCTATATATTCATTTATTTTTGTGGAGATATGGGGCTTACAGGCACTCGGGGTGTCGTACTTGAAGAAATTCTTTGCTTGGGACTTCTACAAGAAAGGTGGATTTGGGGTTATCGATATTTTCGTGGGTATACTTGAGTTTGTGAGCGAATTGTCACGAATTGTCTCTTTCACCTTTAGGTTGTTTGGAAATATATTCGCAGGCGAAGTATTGCTGCTGATGATGACATTCTTGATCCCATTTTTACTAACAGACGTGTTTTATTTGCTCGAACTGTTTGTGGGCCTTGTTCAGGCGTTTGTGTTTGCGATGCTAACAACGGTCTTTGCTGCTACAGCAGTGACGGCTCACGGTGATCATGATGATGAACATGACGAGGAACACGTGCAACATCAGCAGGAAGCAGTGCCTGCGTAGAAGATAAGGGTATTATTCACGGTGTGTCTGAAAGATGCTCCAGTGAATGAGCTGAAATAAATAAGGAAAAACGTAACTGGAAAGTTACTAGGAAGTAGGAGGACCAGATCATGAAGATAAGAAGTAGAGCTTTTTATGCGAGCTTACTGTCGGCGGCAATGTGGTTGATTGCGACCGCTGTCGTGGTTGCAGAGGGTGCAGCGGATAATGAATCCACTGAAGCATCCATGAAATTCATAGCAGCCGGTATTGCAATGGGTGTTGGTGGACTAGGTCCAGCTATCGGTATTGGTATGCTTGGCTCTAAGGCTATGGAAGCTCTCGGTAGGAACCCAGAAGCTGCTGGAGTAATTCAGACAAATATGATTCTGGCAATTGCTTTCGCGGAAGCTGTGGCAATCTATGCGTTAGTAGTAGCAATTCTTATCGGATTCGTATTCTAGATTTTGTAGCTGGGTTTAGACCAGCATAAGAATCAGGTTTACTGATTAGTCATGCCGGCCATCAACTGATGCGTCGGCCTGCAGGAAGGAGCCACTGATAATGGAACAAACAAATACAGTCAATTTATCGTGGCAACAGAAAGTTATATTTTTGGCTTCCATGGTTGTGGTTGTTGCATTGAATCCTCTGGCAGTTATGGCAGCGGAGAGTAGTGGTGGAATTTCGGCCCTAGGCATCAATCTCCCTGGACTAATTGCGCAGCTCGTCAATTTTGGCGTTCTTCTTCTCATCTTAAGACTCCTTGCTTGGGGTCCTATCATGCGAATCATTGACGAACGTCGAGAGAAGATCGAAGCTGGCCTGAATGCTTCGGTTGAAGCGTCTGAAGCTGCGGAGAGAAGCCAAGAAGAAGCAAAGGCAGCTCTTGAAGAGGCTAGAACTGAGGGGCGTGAACTTGTGGCGCGTGCACAAGAGACAGCTGCTCGGCTTAGTGAGGAACTGGAGACGCAGGCAAGATCTGAGGCAGAACAAATCGTCAGCAGAGCTAGAGCCGAGATAGAAGCTGAGCGTCAGCAAGCAATCAATTCATTACGTTCTGAGTTTGCTGAGTTAACAGTCAACGCGGCTGAACGCGTCATAGGTCAATCGTTAGACAGAGATGCACATCAAAGACTCATTACTGAGTCACTGGTAGGCACGTCCTTTAGCGATTCTGAAGAGAAATAAAGTAGTTCGGGGCGGATGTAACAGTGTCAGGTACTAGAGATGTTGCGGGCAGACGATACGCCAGCGCGATCCTAGAGATCGCTCGGGATTCGAATACTCTTGACAGTTGGTCGGAAGCAGTGGAGGGCCTTGGTGCTCTTACTGCACAGCCAGGTTATTCAGAGGCACTTCAGAGTGACGGGATGACCGATGAAGCATTCCAGAGCGTAGTCAAAAGAGTCATACCTGATATCTCAACTGAGCAGATGAATCTATTTCGTCTCTTGCGGAGAAAGAATCGACTGATACTTGGTCCTTCGATTCAGTCTTTCTTTCAAGAGCTAGTGGACGAGGAAAGAAACATTGCCAGAGCGATGGTCACCAGTGCCGTGGAGTTAGATGGAACGCAGGCTGATGACATAGCAGGTAAATTATCTGATGCGTTGGGGAAAAATATAATAATAGAAACCAGGGTGGACGAGTCAATAATTGGTGGATTAGTGATCCGAGTGGGAGATCAGCTGATAGACGCGTCAACAAGGGGACAGCTAAGTGCACTTAAGTCGCACATAGCTCGGACATAGAGTGATAGAGAAAAGGGTGAAGTGAGGTGACCTATGGCAGTTAGAGCTGAAGAAATAGCGTCGATACTTCGGGAGCAGATTCAAAACTTCGATGCGGGAGTTTCGAGCGCAAACGTGGGAACTGTGATTGAAGCTGGCGACGGGATCGCAAGAATCCATGGATTGGGTGATTGTCTTACATCAGAATTGATTGAATTCGACGTTCAAGATGAATCAGGACGTTCAATCCGTGGGTTAGCACTGAACCTAGAAGAAGAGACTGTGGGTGCAGTGGTCATGGGTGATGCCTCCTCCATTAAGGAAGGCGCTGAGGCAAGAACCACCGGGCAGGTAGCATCAGTACCCGTGGGCGAAGGATTATTAGGCCGTGTTGTGAATGCTCTCGGTGACCCTATAGACGAAAAAGGTCCACTCACGACTACCGAGACATATCCGATGGAAAAAATTGCACCAGACGTGGTTTCGCGAGTGTCTGTTGACCAACCTCTTCAAACTGGTATTAAAGCTATTGATGCGATGATCCCACTTGGAAGAGGTCAACGTGAGTTGATCATTGGGGATAGATCAATCGGTAAGACCGCCATCGCGATCGACTCGATTATCAATCAAAAGAATAGCGATGTGATATGCATCTATGTTTCTGTTGGGCAGAAAGAAGCGAAGGTTGCTCAGTCTGCTGCTACGCTCGCTGAAAATGGAGCCCTTGACCACACGATTATCGTTTCGGCTTCGGCGTCTGAATCAGCAGCACTACAGTACCTCGCTCCATATGCAGGAGTGGCGATGTCTGAGTATTTTGTGTCGCAGGGTCGCGATGTTTTGATAATTTACGATGACCTTTCGAAGCATGCCTGGGCGTATCGAGAAGTATCCCTTCTGTTGAGACGTCCTCCCGGACGAGAGGCATATCCAGGAGATATTTTCTACTTGCATTCGAGATTGCTTGAGAGATCGGCAAGAGTTACTGATGATCTGGGTGGTGGTTCGAGTACAGCACTTCCAATTATTGAGACGCAAGCAGGGGATGTTTCGGCTTATATCCCTACGAATGTTATTTCTATTACTGATGGACAGATTTTTCTTGAGCAAGATAGGTTCAATTCGGGTATCAGGCCTGCTTGTAACCCAGGCATCTCAGTGTCGCGAGTTGGAGGGTCTGCCCTTACTAAGGCGATGAAGAAAGTCGCTGGTTCACTACGACTCGACTTGTCGCAGTACGACGAACTGAAGGCGTTCGCACAGTTTGGTACAGATGATCTTGATGATGCCACAAAACAGCAGCTGGTTCGGGGTGAGCGTCTGGTTGAGTTACTAAAGCAACCACAGTATCAGCCTCTGTCTCTCGGTCAGCAGGTTTCGATCCTCTATGCAGGAGTTAACGGCTATCTAGATGATATTCCTTCAGAGAGCATAGTTGGATTTGAAGCAGCTTTTCATGAATATATGGCAAGTGGACATAGTGATTTGCTGAAAAAAATCACGGACTCGGGTGATTACGAGGATGCGGATGAGGAAACTCTGAAACAGGCTATCGATGACTTCAAGGGAACTGTGGCTTACTAGAATTTAGTAAATCAGGAGATATGAAGAGGGAGCTCGGGCATGGCTGGTGACATAAGGGCGATCAAAGATCGTATTCGTTCAGTGGCGAATACTTCAAAGGTTACCCGAGCTATGGAACTTGTTTCGGCGTCAAAGATGCGCCGTGCAACTGAGCGGGCTGTTCAGTCGCGCCCTTACGCTGACAGAATTGCGGCGGTATTAAGTCAGATTGCTGACGCTCTTAGCGGTAATCAAGGTGAGACCGTTCATCCCTTGCTCACTAGCAGGCAAGTTAAGAATGTTGCGTACATCCATCTGACCGCCGATAGGGGACTAGCCGGTGGTTTGAACGCAAATATGAACAGGAAGGGTGCAAACTTCCTTCTAGAAGTACAACCTAATGTGGACTCAGTTAGTGTTCTTCCTGTAGGCCGTAAAGGGCGAGATTTCTTTAGCCGTGCTGGCATGCCAATTATGGCTGAATGGATCGGCCTGGGTGATTTCCCTGAGTTTTCCGAAATTCGTCCGATTGCAGAGATGGTGACGGATAAGTTTGAGTCAGGGGAGATAGACCAAGTGTTCGTTGGGTTCTCACGATTTATAAATGCGGCAGTACAAACTCCAGAGGTCGTACAGGTACTTCCGGTGGAACCACCAGAGGAATCAGAAGAGATTGGTTCGGCTGGAGATATGTTGTTTGAGCCTTCGCCGATTGCGCTTCTCGACACTCTCCTTCCTCGCTTCGTGGAAATGCAGATATATGCGGCTCTCCTGGAGGCTCGAGCATCCGAGCAGTCGGCTCGGATGGTTGCTATGCGTCAGGCGACGGATGCGGCGACGGAGATGGTTGATAACTTAACCCTTGAATACAACAAAGCACGACAAGAAGGAATCACCGGCGAACTTTTGGATATTGTCGGTGGGACTGTGGCTCTCGAAGGTTAATTAGAAAGAGTGATTTAGAAATGAAAGAGATAATGAAAGGAACTATGCGCGTTTTATAGGTTTAATCCGCACATCGAGGAGATACTTTTATGGCAGAAGGAACAGTACGACAGGTAATTGGTACGGTGGTGGATGTGGAGTTTCCTACGGGTGAACTCCCCGACGTATTCAATGCGATCAATATAGATTTGAACGGCGAGAACCTTATTGCCGAAGTCCAGCAGCACAATGGAAACAACTGGGTGAGAGCGTTAGCACTTGATTCAACCGATGGACTTGCGAGAGGTGCAAAGGCAACTGACACAGGAGAACCAATTACAGTTCCGGTCGGACCAGAAACTCTCGGAAGAATTTTCAATGTGGCTGGTGAACCACTTGATCCGGGTGCGCCAATTGCTGCAGATCAGAAGAGATGGCCGATTCACCGGGCTGCTCCAGCGTTCTCTGAACAGGAAACATCTGCCTCAGTTCTAGAGACCGGAGTAAAGGTTATCGACTTAGTCGCACCACTCGCAAAAGGTGGGAAAGTGGGACTTTTTGGTGGTGCAGGTACAGGTAAGACCGTCACAAATACTGAGCTCATTAGAAACTTAGCTACAGAACATGGCGGTCTATCAGTGTTTGCTGGTGTGGGAGAGCGGTCCCGTGAAGGCAATGATCTCTGGCATGAGATGGAAGAGTCTGGTGTACTCGACAAAACTGCACTGGTATACGGTCAGATGAATGAGCCTCCAGGCGTTAGACTTCGTGTGGCACTGAGTGGGCTCACTATGGCTGAGTACTTCCGTGATGAAGAGAACAGAGACGTGCTTCTCTTTGTGGACAACATATATCGGTACACGCTTGCTGGAATGGAAGTTTCGGCTCTACTTGGAAGAATGCCGTCGGCCGTGGGCTATCAGCCAACATTGGCGTCTGAGGTAGGGGTTCTTGAAGAAAGAATTACCTCGACAAACAAGGGTTCAATCACTTCGTTTCAGGCTATTTACGTACCTGCTGATGACTATACGGACCCAGGTGTTGCTACAACGTTTGGTCACCTCGACTCAACCATCACACTTGATCGTGCGTTAGTTGAAAAAGGACTTTATCCGGCAGTGAACCCCTTAACATCAAACAGCCGAGTCTTAGATCCATTAGTGGTTGGTGAGGAACACTACAACGTTGCGCAGGGAGTGGTTCAGACGCTTCAGCGTTATAAGGATCTGCAGGATATTATCGCGATTCTTGGGATTGAAGAACTTTCTGACGAGGATAAAGCTACGGTTGCACGAGCTAGACGAGTGGAGCGATTCCTATCGCAGCCGTTCTTTGTAGGAGAGGTTTTCACTGGTAACCCTGGCCGTTATGTCACCGTTGCTGAAACCGTCGAAGGCTTCAAACAAATTCTGGAAGGCCAGCATGACGATCTTCCTGAACAAGCTTTCTACATGTGCGGAAATATTGATGATGCGATTGAAAAAGGCAAGCAACTGGCAGATGGCTAGTAATCCGATCTGATTTGGAGTTAATGATATGGCTTTATCAGTGAATATAGTCACCGCTGAAAAATCGATACTCGAGTTGAGTGATGTACAGAAAATTGTCGTTCCTGCGAGCGATGGCCAGATCACGATACTCCCGTCTCATACAGCGCTGATGACAAGTCTCGATGCTGGTGAGCTTACTCTGTATGGTCCAGACGGAGCTCAATCGGTGACGCTGGCCGGTGGTTTTCTGCAAATCGTTCACGACGAAGTGAATGTATTGGCTGACGTCCAGCGAGAATCAGAGATCTCTGAATAGATAAGTTTCCATTGCCCCATACAAGAGCGATTTAGTGCTGATATACGACTCAGTAGAGATCTTGTGTAATACTTGCGTCTGAAGATATACAAGGTGCGAAGTCATGGCTAGTTATGAAATAGTAGGATCTGAGCCACTTAGAGGTGAAGTTCATGTTTCCGGTTCAAAGAATGCTGCGTTATATGCCGTGGCCGCAACCTTATTGACCTCAGAGGAGGTAGTGCTTCACAATGTTCCACTAATTGCGGACATAGACGAACTAACCGACATCATGGCGGGACTAGGGACACTGGTCAAAAATGACGGTCATTCCGTTACCCTAAAAACTGATTCAATAAAATCAACCGTTCCTACTCCTGAATCAGTTAGAAAGCTACGTGCGTCATTTTTGCTTGTAGGGGCATTGTTAGGCAGAGAAGGGTCGGCGACATGTCCTCCACCTGGTGGTGATGTTATAGGATCGAGACCTCTTGATATTCATCTTGCTGGGTTTCGAGCGCTTGGAGCAGAAGTCAGGCTTGAGGAAAATAACTGGGTTGTCCAAGTATCAACTGGATTAGTGGGCACGCGAATTTTCTTTGATTATCCGAGTGTTTTAGGTACGGTGAACCTATTATTGGCGTCAGTATTAGCCAAGGGTGTGACTACTATTGTTAATTGTGCTGCTGAACCTGAAGTTGAAATGGTCGCAAATCTGCTTAATGCGATGGGAGCTCAGATTGTGGGTCAGGGGACTGCTCACATCTCGGTTACAGGGGTAAGTAAATTACATGGCTGCGAATTTAAAATAATTCCTGATCGTTTGGAAGCAGGCACGTTGCTTCTTGCAGCTGTAGCCACACGAGGTGCGGTGCAGGTGACTAATGCTGTGCCTGCCCATCTGGACAGCCTGCTTTCAAAACTCGAGGAAATTGGAGTATCGGTCCACTATGACAGATCAGGTTTCCTTGAAGATGAAGCGATTCACGTTTCGTGTGAGAGGACTCTGCAACCGATTTCGGTTCAGGCTGTACCATATCCGGGATTTGCAACAGATCTCCATCCACCGATGGCTTCAGCTCTCACGCAAATCCCAGGGGTATCCTTTGTGCATGAGCGGGTATATGACAATCGTACGTTGTACGTGAGTGAACTCCGCAAGATGGGGGCTCAAATCACACTTGGAAGTAGCACTTCAGTGGTGATTGAGGGGCCATCACGCCTACTTGGAGCTAAAGTCAATGCCCTGGACATACGGGCTGGGGCGGCAGTTGTGGTAGCTGCGCTATGTGCCGAAGGTGCCACGGTCGTCGAAGATATCCACCACCTGGATCGAGGATACGAAGACTTAGCCGGCAGTCTGACTGCTCTTGGGGCCAATATTACTCGCCGTTAGCGGAGTTTACTGCATCGGTGATAAGCCAGTTGGTTCCAGTCGTGTGACGCTAATTTTTTCTCGATCCATCAAATCAGGTATTTTAGGCCCGATATTGTTTTTCCAGTGGTCACTTTCATAAACTTCTTGGTACAAACGCTCTCGCTCTGACTCATTTTCGAATCTTCGGAGCCATATGTATATATGCTCGTCTTCTTCGCCCGTGAATGAACCGAGGATTACCATCCCTTTCGAGACTTGAAATGGGATGATTTCTCTTTCCATTAGTTCTACCCATTCCTGTTTTTTTCCATCTCGAATGTGGTATTGTCGCAGTTCCCAAAGCATATTTCACTCCCCGATTAATCTCTGAATTGATAAACAGTATATGTTGTTTCAGGGTGAACTAAGAATCTCTATACACCGCAGCTTCACTCCAAACAGTGCCATTTTCTCGGAGGACAGTGATTTCAGGTGGCTCATAGCCGAGCTCAGAAAGAATAGAGTCCGTTTGTTCGCCTGCCATAGGTGCAGCCTCCAGTACGTTAGGGGTTCTCCTCATTCGAACCACGGAGCCATGGCGGGTGTATTGTCCGTGTTCCCCATGTACTACTGGAGCGGTATATTCATTTACTTTGACGTGTTCATCTTTAAACCAAAATTCACCAGGTAGAGGCCCATCGGCTCTCACGCATCCTAGTCCAATTGTGGCAAGCAGCTGCTCCCAGTTATCGGCTGTGTCACTAATAAACAAGGAAGAAAGTAAGTTTTCTAATTGGTCTCTATTTTGCACTCGATCTTGTCTCGTTCGAAATCTCCGATCAGATGCAAGTTCAGGTGATTCGATTGCATTGCAGAATTGTATCCATTCCTTTTCAAGAAATAAGCCAAGAAATACCCATCCTTCGCTGCATTCATACAAGCGGTATGTTGCGTCCGGACCCAGCAATGTGTCCCCTAAATCTGGGCGTTCTGGTTTGTCTTCGTACCAGATGAAATCATCCGAATTAGCGTACGCATTCGCACCCATCATGTCGACGAATATTTCCTGCCCCATCCCTGTCTTCTGCCTATGGTAAAGGCCGATCGAGGCTGCAGTGGTGATGACAGCTGTTGTATTAGGATCCGGATTCACTTCATTCGCCCTATATAGTTGCCGGGCTCCTTCTCGTAATTTTTCGAGGTCATCGGTGCTTTCCTGCAAGGTCCCTACCTGGTAATAGGCTCCGCCTATGCCAGCACCTGGAATTGGATGCGTGGAGGGTCGGTGGGCACTTGGACCATTACGTCCATATCCGTTCATCGTGACATATATTATTTTGGGATTTACTTTAATTGCGTCCTCGTAACTGATTTTTAATTTTTCTGGTACACCAGGTCGATAGTTGTGAATGACAATATCGGCTATTTCCAGTAATTTCGTGACGACTTTTTGCCCTTCTTCCTGCTTTAGGTCAACAACAATGCTTTCCTTGCCAGCATTTGTCTTCATCGCACTAATTCCACCAGCTCCCATGCCCCGAAATGGGTCTCCACCAGGCTGTTCAACCTTAATGACGCGAGCTCCTAGGTCTGCAAGATGTGCTGAGGCCAGCGGGCCAGCAATGATAGTTGCAAAATCGAGCACCAGTGTGCCTTCAAGCGCGGGAGCACCGGAAGTATCTCCCCCAGTAAATGCTTTCCAAGGGGAGCGCGGAGAATCAGTCTCTGAATCAAATATCTCAAATGTATGTTGTCCTGAGCGAGGAACGGCACCCTTGATTGCTGCAGGACTTTTCGTGAATTGAGCGAGCGGACCCAATTGTTTCATCGGAGGTCGCTCATCCTGAGTTTCACCAAACATGCCGAGAACGGCTTCGGTGACAGACGTATTAGTCTTCAATCGTGGGCCTCGGGAATCAGTGACTTCTAACACATGGCCGTTAGCAGTGAGATCTGGGTCGAATAACGCCTGCTGGGTACTCTGCCACGGGTGTGCCACCACGCTTCCGTGTTCTGAAAAGATTTGCATCCATTCGTCTTTGGTTTTTTCTCTCATTCTTCTGAGCATGCGGTCACGAAATTCCTCACGCGCTTCGTCGCTCCACTCAGCGGGGGACCCAGAAAATTTCTCATCCGTATAGACATCGAATAATTCAGAAGCTACTACGAAATTTTCAAAGAGGTGCTGCAGGAGATTACCGAGCTGAATCCAGCTTCCGTCCTTTGTCTGCACAGGGTGATAGTTGATAGTCGGCATCATAGATGCTGCAGCCCCAGGCACAGGAAGTAATTCCTTCCATTTTACGGGATCATTGGCGAGAAGACTCTGGACTGTCAGTCCAGCTAGATCGTATGGAAGAAATCCTTGGATCAGACTTGTCTCAAGATATTGCCCAAAACCTATTCTGTCTCTTGCTATTAATCCGGCCATTATTCCAGTAACCGCTGCCTGAGATGTAGCATGAGTAGACGCTGGAACTGTTGAATAGATCGGTCCCGGTCGATTAATCATCCCGCTGAATGACTGCATTCTTCCCGCTTTGGCAGCTACTACTGCCTCGTATCCCGGATACCCAACATATGGTCCATATGGACCGAATCCCGAAATTTGGCAGTATACGATTCCTGGATTGCGTCCAGCGAGTACGTCATAGTCGCACCCAAGGTCAACTGCGGAGTGGGCTCGGAATGCTGTTAAAACCACATCTGAAGTTTCGACTAATCGATAAAGTCTCTCTCGTTCTATCTCACGTTTGAGATCAAGTTCAATGGAACGTTTTCCGCGCAGCCACATTGGAGAATTTGGGAGCTCTCTAAAAGGATCTCCCCCTGGCCGTTCGACCTTAATTACGTCTGCACCGAAATCACTAAGGATCATTGATGCCATCCCTCCTACAGGGCCAGAGGAAAGGTCAATTACTCGCAAGTGTTCGAGCGGAAGTTCCATATTTATCACCTTGTTCAGATTATAACCAGAACAGTATCGTACCGTGGGAGTGATAGGCTAGTAATCAGTAAGTTCACTCATATGTACTACACGATTTTGCCGAATTGAAATCTCGGCTGCTGCACCCATGAGTACTGCCATAAGACCATCTAACGAGGAGACCGAGGGCCTTTGACTTTGTTGAATTGCCGTGAGAAATGCCTGATGTTCATGAAAGGTGGCCCCACCATGTCCGTGACTAATATCAGTTGCGATATCAATATAATCAGTGCGCAGTCTTTCAGAGTCTCGGAAGGCTCCAACGGCCCAATTTTCCCATCCTTCGTGACGTAATCCAATCGTCACGGAATTAGCAGGTTGTCTGCATTCAATTTTCCCGGCATCGCCAACGAAATGAATTTCAGTTTGATCGGTACTTTGTTCTGCAAACATGCATAGATCTAGTGAAGCTCGAGCACCTGATTCGAAGTCAACTATCACAAGTGCGTTGTCGATAATGTCCGGTTTCCCCTCGTCATAAGTTTCGTTTAGGTGATTGACGTCGATTGCCCCCGACGCAAAAATTTGGGTCGGTTCGGATTTCAGAATGTGTCTCATCAAATCAAAAAAATGGCAACACTTCTCGACTAGAGTACCGCCCGTATTTTTATTGAATCGATTCCAATCATCAATTTTTGGAAGGAAGGGATATCTGTGTTCTCTAATGGACAGCATTCTGAGGGTACCTATTTCACCGGAGTCACTTCTTTCAATAGCTTGTGCCACAGGAGGAGCATACCGATATTCCATGCCGATCCAAGCCAGTGACTGATAATCAGACAGAAGTGAATGAAGTGTTTTTGCATCCTGAATGGTGGTGGCCATTGGCTTCTCGATCAATAGGTGCGGGCCTTTCTGGACCAATGCAGTTACGATGTCAGCATGAGTGTGATTTGGTGTGGCGACTACCACGACGTCAAGGTCATCTCTGTTCAGGAAATCGGAAAAGTCGGCGTATGTATCTGCGCCCGGGGTAATTTTAAGCGCTTCTTCTATCGAAGCTGAGTGAGGGTCACAAATTGCTACTGCCTCAACCTCTGGAATTAATGACAGAATTCGGAGGTGCTCGCGGCCCATCAGCCCAGTACCGACAATTCCGTACCGGAGAGGAGTAACCGGCATATCAACAAATCCTCTACTGTTCGCGCTTATCAAATTAAGATTTCTTACGATGTCCTAAGTGCTTGGTTCACGACCTGGACCTGGTGGTCCTGCAAATGCCTGTGCAATACTGAGGAACTCTGATGCGAGTTCACCAGTAGTGTCGAGATTTGTATCTGTGTAATGGATTCTTTGTGTTACTACACGACAGAAATCACCAGCGGTGCCTTTTATATTATCGGGAGCATCTTTGGGTCCCCATTTCCATGATTCTCCGGAAGGAGCTATCAGTTCCACATAGATGGGAGTATCGGGGACATCAAGATCCCGATTTTGATACGCAAAATTTCTGGTTATCACTCCCAAGTGAGCCACATGAATTAAACGATCTGAATCGACAGGAGCAATTTCTGCTGCGTCGAGAGCATCCAGACCATGCGACCAGCATTCCATTAATCGAGCAGTCGCAAACGAGCGCACGGACATAGGTGGCCCTGCCCACGGTAATCTGTCCTTGGCATCAAGTGCTTTTAGCGCTGTGTTTTGCCGGGTGCGAGCATCACGCCACCAAGCTACGAGTTCATCAATCGATAAATTTCTCGCCTCCCTTTGTCTTTGACTCTGGAGCATGTCAGTAGGTGGCTCAGATGGCTTAGTCGTTGCCGATTTTTTCGGATATTCCTTGTGAGTGGCGACATAAGCTGCGTTTTCATCGACGTCAGCTAAGTGTGCTATACAGTCTCGCAGCAACCATCCGTCGGCTGGAGATGGATGGTCCCAAACTTCCACTGGGACCATCGAGAGAGCCTGATCGAGATAATTCTGTTCGGCCTCTAAATCGCTAAGTAACTGTTGCATCGGGTCTAAAGTTGCCATGACTAGGATTCTAGCGTCTATGACTCTATCAGGTGGCTGATTTTCTGACGTAAATCAGGAATATTTGTTACTCTCTCATGCGAAGAGAATCTAGTGAAGGGTAGGTAAGTTATGTCTGACCATCCGATGAGAGGGCGGACTGCTATATCTGGTCTAGGCGAGACCAAATATTACAAGCGAGCAGCAGCTCCCGATGGCGAATTTAAAATGTGTTTAGAAGCGATTCTTCTCGCCTGCGAAGACGCCGGAGTAGATCCACGTGATATCGACGGATTTGCCTCATATTCTAATGAGCGCTCGTCACCTGATAGATTGGCGGCCGCTTTAGGCATCAAGGAGATGCGACTTTCGAATATGTTTTGGGGCGGCGGCGGCGGCGGCGGTTCCGGCGCACTAGCAAATGCGGTCTCAGCAATCATTTCTGGTCAGTGTGAAGTTGTAGTTGTCTACCGCTCCCTAGCTCAGGGCCAGTTCGGGAGATTCGGCCAGGGCGCTGTAGTTAATGAGATCAACAATGATGGCAAGTGGACTGCACCCTTCGGTTTGATGTCCCCTGCTCAGTCGTTCGCAATGCGAGTTAGACGCTTCATGCATGAAAATGGTGTGCAACAGGAAGCATTGAGAGCAATATCAATGGCATCGTATTTCCACGCTCAACAGAATCCGCGAGCAGTTATGCATGGTCGAGAGCTGACCGAAGAAATCTATGACCAATCACGTTGGATCGTGGAGCCGTTCCATTTATTTGATTGCTGCATGGAGAATGACGGTGCTGCAGCGATGATTGTGACGTCAGTAGAGCGAGCCCGCGATCTGAAACCAGAACCAGCTGTAGTCTTAGCTGCTGCACAAGGGTCGACTCCTAGAAATCAGGCGGCAGCTCACAACGCTGATTTGTACGCCACATCTAATTTTCAGCATGTTGCTAAGCGACTTTATGAGATAGCTGGAGTGGGTCCGGAAGATGTCGATGTCGCGCAGGTGTACGAAAACTTCACTGGTGGAGTGATGATGAGTATAGTTGAGCACGGCCTGTGCGCCCCCGACGAAGTCAATGAATTTTTCACGTTAGAAAATTTCAAAGCTCCGGATGGAAAGATGCCTATAAACACCAGCGGTGGAAACTTGGCTGAGTGCTATATGCATGGACTTGAATTAATAATTGAAGCTGCGCGGCAACTTCGAGGGCAATCACCGAATCAGCTTGAAAACCCAGAGGTTGCGTTAGTGGCATCTGGACCGATGGTAACTCCAGTAAGTAGTTGTATTTTGGGGGTAGACAGATGACAACCGGCGAACTTTCACAGTGGCATGCTACTAATCCTGACACGTATCTTCCTCCTGGACTAGCGGAACCTCGACCTTGGCAAGATGGGCTGGATATCCCATATTGGGAAGCGATCGAACGTGACGAACTTGTAGTTCAATACTGTGACGACTGTAAGGCTCATCAATGGGGTCCCGAGTGGCTGTGCCATCGATGCCATAAGTTTGACCTTGAGTATGTCAAAGTTGAACCAAAAGGAAGAATATATTCTTGGGAAAGAGTCTGGCATCCCGTTCATCCAGCACTGCAGACCAGTTGTCCTTACATGGTTGTTCTGGTGGAATTACCTGGTGCGGATAACGTTCGCATGGTTGGAAACCTGATAGGTGATCCGATGCGACCTGTCACAATAGGTGAAGAAGTAGAGGCAGTATTTGAACATCATAAAGATGCTGACCCTCCTTACACCCTTGTTCAGTGGCAGCGCACGAGGGACTGAATAAGCTCTGGCAGAGTGCAGTCTATTGAGGTGGATTGATTCCTAGATGCTCACTAAGAAAACTTGATAAATCGGCGATGGAAGCCTGATTTATCTCGTGCTGCATTGGGTACTCTTTCAGCTCAACGTTTATTCCCTTTTCCAGCAGGCGTTCGTAGGAATCACGTCCGCGGGCAATGTCGACCATCTGGTCAGTAGTGCCATGCTGGATAAGAAATGGAAGCCCGGACTCGACGGCAGAGCCGATATCGGCTCTATCGATAACATCATCTGGTAGCCAAGTTGAAAGAGGAGCGACCGCCTGATAATACTCAGGGCTGGCCAGTGATAATCGGTATGCGAGCGATCCTCCTTGGCTGAAACCGACGACAGCCACACGGTTAGCATCACCACCGTACTCATCAATGGCTGCGGGGACAAACTCTTGTAGTGAAGAAACAATTTCCGTCGAATCTGATGCAATTCTGTCCCCAGAAGCATCTTTTCGTTCCCATGTGAACATTTGATTGTTTGCTTGCATGGCGTATCCCTCAGGTAGTTCCACGTCGAACGGTGCTTGGGGACAGATAACCATTACCTGACCCCCACACAAATGAGGGGCAAGAGGAAGTAAATCCAAACCATGTGCTCCGTATCCATGCAGCATAATTACGGTTGGTTTGAGCGAATGCGAGTCCCCCTTTGGCTTGTAGATTGAATGGATGAAGCTGGCTAGCGCACCGTCATTAGTCATGAATTTACCTAACTCTCGAATTAGTGTGGAACCCGTCCTGGCTCTCTGGGAGCTAGTATAGTTAACAACAGATTGAGATGGTAATGGAATTAACTCTATTTAGTCCGGCAATAACTTGTGAGAAGTGCATCGAGCATATCGAGGTTGAAATTGCTAGTGTTTCCGGAGCACGTTTTCTCTCCGGAGAGCCAAAGTCAAAATCATTCAGTGTCTCTATCATTCGTGGCGATGTACTTGATGCCATTTCATCAGTGCTGACCGAATCTGGTTATCCGTTGGGACCCGCTATACCGGCTATATCCTCAGAGATTCAGTCAGAAGATTACACGCCTAGTCCAGTTGTGGTGCCCTCGGAGTGTGGGGCGACGATTAGTTTTACCTGCCCGTGTGGAAGTACTGACGAAATATTTGAGTTCGATCGCGGGATTGCTGAACAGCCAATTAGTTCCTGCTGTGACCATTATGCCCTCGTCGGTCCGGCAGCTAGTTGGAGACTGCTTGATGAGTTGGGGCCGGCATTTCAAATTGATTCCGTTGATCTTGTTCTTCCATGGGGACAAACGATGGAATTTGCAATTGGTTACAAGCAATCTTCCTGACGAGCCCAGACAAATACATGACAAATACGGTTCCTTCATCTGAACATCTAACGGTTTCAGTAACGGGAATGACCTGCGCTTCCTGTGTTAGGCGAGTCGAAAAAGCACTACTGTCAACCGAGGGTGTTATGAGTGCGTCGGTGAACCTCATGACGAACAATGCTCAGCTCATTATTCAACTGAGTGATGACGATATTACTGATCGATTGTCACATGCAATCACCAAAATTGGTTATGGACTTGAATTTTCTGATGAAAACGAGGCTATGAGTTGGTGGAGCAGGGTGTTCTCTTATCAGGACCAAGAACTACGGCTAATGACCGCTCGTACGATCGTGGGTATTACGGCTGCGGTTCCGATATTGCTGTTTATGATCACTAGCCTTTTCATGGAAAAGCCTGTGTTTGCTGATAGATTTTTGTTGTCTGACTATCCTCTGCGGGAGGCAATAGCATTTGGATTAGCAACTATTTCAGTATTCTGGGTGGCGGCTCCGATTCATAGACTGGCATTTTTGTCAGCTCGTCATCGTACGGTCGATATGAATACCCTAATTAGCCTCGGAGTCGGCATAGCCTATTTCTTTTCCAGTTCAGTATTTCTTTTTCCAGATATCTACGGTGAAACGGAAGTTAGACCGTATTTTGATGCTGTGGCATTCATCGTTGCTTTGCTACTGACTGGCCGTGTTGTCGAGGCGAGAGCTCGCAATAGGGCATCGGATTTGCTTCGCACCCTCGTGAATGAGTATCCAACTACAGCAAGAGTGCTCGAAGCAGACGGGAACGAATATAAGATTCCAGTTCAGGCTGTTGTTGAAGGCGAGATAGTCCTTGTGCGTGCTGGAGAAACTATTCCTCTCGATGGTTCTGTTGTTCAAGGGGAGTCATTGGTGAACGAAGCTCTCATCACCGGAGAATCAAACCCAGCCCCGCGTACGATTGGCGATCAAGTGATTGGCGGTACTGTTAACCTCGATGGTGCACTTCAGGTTGAGGTTTCACGGGTGAGTTCAGACGGAATATATGCCAGTATCGTGCAACTCATTGACCGGGCACAAATGTCTAAGTCATCAATCCAGTTATTTGCTGATCGGGTGTCGGCTGTGTTTGTTCCGCTAGTGATATTGCTGTCATTGGCGACATTTTTCAGTTGGTGGATTTATGGTCCGGATCCTTCGATTCGTTATGCATTCATCGCCTCAGTTACAGTTCTCATTATTGCCTGTCCATGTGCTTTGGGGCTTGCGACTCCTGCCGCACTTGCTGTAGCCATTGGTCGCGCAGCAAAATCAGGGATACTTATCACTGATGCCTCAGTATTTCAGAAGATCACGGAATCAGAGACGATATGTCTTGACAAAACCGGTACTTTGACTGAAGGTACTGCTTCCGTGTCAGAGTTCGTTCTTGCTCAAGGAAGTCAGGCCAGCGCTGAAGAGTTGTTGAGAATTGTTGCTAGTGTAGAACGTGGGTCCCAGCATCCTTTTTCCTTACCTTTCCTAGACTTAGCTAGTTCGCAAAACCTCGAATTAGTCTGGCCAACTACATTCAGATATTTTCCGGGGAAAGGCATAATGGCATCAGTTGAAACTGAATTGTCTGAATACTCGGTGTTGGTAGGGAATATCTCCCTGCTTGAAGACCATGGCGTAGAGCATTCTGCACTTGTCTCAGAGATCGAAGCGATGGGCGCAGATGGACTGGCGGTCGTTTTAGTAGCCATTGACGGCAAACTCTCCGGTGTATATGGCATAAAAAACGCAGTCAAATCGGGCGCGAATAGAGTTGTCAGTGAACTAAGTAATGCTGGTTACCGGAACATTTTAGTTTCCGGTGATCGAGAAGAAATAACTCGNCCTTTTGGACTCAATTTGGGTATTTCGGAGATCCATTCATCAATGTTGCCAGATGATAAAGCAGCTTTAGTCCGTGAACTGCAGATAGAAGCCGCTGGATCGGTGGTGATGATTGGAGATGGTATGAATGATGCTCCAGCTCTAGCNCAAGCTGACGTTGGGATCGCCGTCGTACAGGCTTCCGCACTGGCTCAGAGCTCCGCCACGGTCAATTTACTGAACTCTGACCTTTCGCAGGTAAACGATCTGTTCCGCTTGTCTAAACGGGTGGTGAAGGTAACCAAGCAAAATGTTCTTTGGGCTTTCTTGTATAACATCGTGCTGCTACCTGTAGCAGCGGGAGCCGGATATCTAATTTATTTACTAGTTGGCAGTGGAGATGNTGGATCGCCGATACCGTGGCTATTTTCTGAGACTTGGCTTCTCAACCCAACTGCGGCGGCCGCTGCGATGGCATTATCTTCAGTGTCAGTAGTCGCAAACAGTCTCCGGATCCAAGGGTTTAAGTAGCAGTCAAATTATCTCGGCTACACTAAGGGCAACTGAAACGACATGTAAACTGGGGGATTCCAATGGATTTTGAATTTACAGATGAACAAAAATCATTCAGATTAGATGTCCATAAATTTATAAATGAGCAGTGGACCCGAGGGGCATTGCAGAGGGATACTACGCGTTGGCAGGCTGCACGGGAATATGAGGGGTCACTGGCGGATGGCGGCTGGCTTACGATGTCGTGGCCAGAAGCATACGGCGGTGGCGGCGCCACGTACTGGGAGCAGATGATTTTTAATGAGGAATCAGCCATGGCGAATGCTCCGTCGGGAGGACAGGGAGCTGATCGAGTCGGTCCAGTGTTAATTATTCATGGGACCCAAGAACAAAAAGAGGAACACCTTCCCTCGATTGCTCAAGGTAAAGTGATGTGGTGTCAAGGTTACTCTGAACCTGGATCAGGGTCTGATTTAGCATCACTTCAGACTCGTGCGATCCGAGATGGTGATGATTTCGTTATTAATGGTCAGAAGATATGGACCTCTGGGGCGGTCGAGGCCGATTGGATTCATATACTGACACGAACTGATGGAGAGGCGCCGAAGCATCGAGGTATCTCATANTTTATGCTGAAGCTGGATACACCAGGTATAACGATCCGACCGATCGCACAATTGCATGATGACGGTGTGGCAGANGGTCATGGTTTCAATGAAACATTNTTTGAGGATGTTCGGGTTCCTGCCTCAAATATGATCGGTGAAGAAAATCGTGGCTGGTATGTGGCGGCCACCGCATTAGATTTTGAACGGAGNGGTATCCATCGGATGGCGGGGGCTGTATCCCCGTACTATCGTCTCTTGGAATTTTCCTCGCAGCCTGGTTCACGAGGTTCAACTCAANCAATCGCGGATCATGGACCTTCAAGAGACGCACTGGCACAGACGCGAATAGAGATTGAAGTAGCAAAATATCTTGGTTATAGAGTGACCTGGATGCAGGCATCTAATTTGGTCCCGAATCAAGAGTCATCAATGTCGAAGATGTTTGGATCAGAACTACAGCAGCGAACTGCAAAACGGGGAATAAATATGCTCGGCTTGTATGGTGGACTGCGGCCTAGCGATCCACGAGCCCCTCTAGCAGGTGAATTNTGCCGATACTATATGACTTCTGTTTCGCTCACTATTGCGGCTGGAACAAGCGAAATTCAACGTAATATTATTGCCACGCGGGGATTAANTTTGCCCCGTGGNTGACAGCAATTTTNGCAGTTACAAGTTCTCGATTCTGTGCTATAAATCACTTACAGGAAAAGGAAAATAGAGTTACTTTNGTAACATACAAGGTAGTAGGAGAGGCACTATGACTACTCAAGTTTCTGTCGATACGGANGAGAAGCTGGCACTTATTGCGCATCTTATGCGTCGTGTAGGGGTCGGTGCACGGCAAGACAGACTGGAATCTTTAGCGACAGAATCGTACGAAGATTTGGTGGAAAGGCTGTTGACCCCTAGCGACTATTCTGACCCAGACGTTGATCTTTTAGATCGGTATTTGCCCCAGTCCTCCAGTCCAGATAGTTATCAGACTTGGGCCTGCAGATGGATGTACAACCTCGCCGAAAGTGACCGGCCGCTGCGTGAAAAAATGGCTTTGTTTTGGCATCATGTGTTTGCGACTGCTTGGTACAAGGCAGAAAATGGTCCAGCGATAGTCAAGCAGATCGAGACTTTCAAGCAAAATGGACTGGGAAAACTTCGCGATATTTTGCTTGATCTTTCAAAAGATCCCAATATGATTTACTGGCTCGACAACTCTGAAAGCAGAGATGGTGCGGTAAACGAAAATTACGGACGTGAGTTGCTTGAACTATTTTCGATGGGCATCGGAACATACACGGAGAATGATGTCAAGATGGCGGCCAGAGCTTTCACTGGTTGGACTTTTGAGCAGCCGATTCCGCTCTACCCATATGGTGGTTTCGAGTCAGGCTTTATATATCGTCCAGAGCAACACGATGAGTCCGAGAAGGAATTTTTGGGTCACAAAGGGAATTTCAACGGCGAAGATATTATAGATATCATTGTTCGGCAAGAAGATTGCGCGAGGTTCATCACGCGACATTTGTATAATTTCTTCGTTGCTGATGAGCCACAGGTCCCTGCTTGGAGTATCACTCCTCCTCAGGATCAAGAAGCGATCGATGAACTGGTGGAAACCTTTATGGAATCAGAGGGAGATATGACCCAGGTAATGAGAACGTTACTCAATGCCGATTGGTTTAAGAATGCAAGGTTCCGCAAAATAAAGAGCCCGAGTGAGTTTGTTGCTGGGGCGATTGTATTGTCAGGTACTCCTGAGGTACCGGAACCAGCTATTGCTGGTCTCAATACAGCTACCACGGTTATGGGGCAATCGCTGATGAATCCACCCACCGTTGAAGGCTGGCACACTGGCAAGGAATGGCTCGATTCAGGAACCTTGACTGAACGAGTCAATTTCGCAGTGAATCAAGTATCAGATATTGATCAACCGGGTATTCGAAGTATCATCTCTCGAATTGAGATGAGTGACGTTCGAACGCCTGGAGCACTTGTCAATAGCTGCTTGGAACTGACGGGGAATTTGTCAGTGAGTAGTGACACACATGAAGCACTCCTCGAATTAGCGACTCAGATTGGCACACTTACGTTCGACGATGATGATGCCAGAAAAGAGAGCTCGGAGAAGATCAGTCGCCTATTACAGCTAATTGTTTCGGCGCCAGAATACCAATTCGCGTAATTTCAGGAAGTGTGTAAGAACNTAGTAGGAGTGTATATATGACCACGAAAGCAAAAGATCCTGTNCTCGTAGTTGTCCAGCTGACTGGAGGACTAGATTTCATGAACACCCTCATCCCTTATCAGGATGGTCGGTTNTATGANTGGAGACCTACCGTTTCGGTACCTGCCGAGACAACCATTAAGATNGATGATCAACTGGCTTGGCACCCATCGGCNAGAGGNTTGTCTGANCTATATGATGCNGGGAATGTNGCAGTCATTCAAGGAATTGGATATGAAAATGCGAGTCGNTCGCATTTCAGNGCCATGGATATCATGCATACCTGTGANCCTGAGAAGGTTGCTACAGAGGGCTGGCTGGGTAAGGTAACNAGAGANTTCGATCCTAATTCAGAGAATCCATTNACTGCGGTGTCATTTGGTCGTGGCTTGCCGAGAGCACTAGCNGCTCCAGGTGTGACAGCTACATCAGTTGGTAATCTCGANGAGTTTGGTCTTATGACCAAGGTTGAACGTGAAGAAGAGCGAGCTGCAAATCTTGATATTTTCAAGAGAATGTATAGTCCGGCGGTAGGCAATGGACTCGTAAATGATTATCTAGCTCAGACAGGGAGAGAGATACTCAAGGGAGCAGATATGCTCGCTGACGTACCGTCCCAATATACGAGCACGGTCGAATATGCAAAGAATCCAATCGCGCAAGCACTGCGAGATGTTGTCCGAGTACACACGGCTGGTTTAGGGACGAGAGTTTTTTATACGCAGCATGGTGGGTATGATTACCATTCTCTGGAAAATGAGAATCATCCCCGGCTCCTNAGTGAGCTTACCGAAGCTCTTTCTGATTTTATGACGGATTTNCGAAANCACAANGCTTCGGACGAGGTNACTGTTTTAGTGTTCACTGAGTTTGGACGACGGGTTCTCGATAATGGTTCTGGAACTGATCACGGAACCGGNGGTGGGGCATACATCATTGGCGATCATGTCTCAGGTGGACTGTATGCAGAATATCCATCAATAGACCCTAAGGATTGGATATACGGTGAGGATTTGCGTCATACNATCGATTANCGGTCAATCTATAGCAGCATTCTAGANCAGTGGCTGGGACTCGATGCTGTACCGATTGTCGGTGGTACCTATGAGCAAATTAACCCGTACGCAAAAACATTGATTTAGATCTCACNAAGGGGGCTGATAATGACTACTGAAACAGCTGCAGGTTCAGATTATGAAGTTTTACTTCGGGCAGGTTTCCCTTATGAGAAGACCCTCGGAATGAGACGTATCACTTGGTATCCGATCGATATCGAAGTCGGACCGGAAAATGAAGTTCATTGTTTAGGTAGATTCGATGTTGGCGGAAGTATACGGACGGTTAGTTGGGCTGATAAAGATCTAGGCGGCATCGGTGGCGGTTGGACCTGGCCTTCAGGCATNGCACAAGACCAAGATGGCCGACTTTTCATATCTGATGAAGGGGCTCACAACATCACGATCCTCAGAACTGACGGTGAAGAAGTCGCTCGCTGGGGGGAATATGGTACTGATGTGGGGCAACTAAATAAACCATCGCATATGGTGTTCGATCGAAATGGCGATTTACTCATATCCGACACACAAAATCATCGTATCCAAAAATTTTCGGCAGATGGGAAATTCATCTCCACTTTTGGNTCCTTNGGGTCCGAGGTTGGCNAATTCAATATGCCTTGGGGTGTGGCCGTCGCTCCAGGNGGAGAAATAGTTGTTTCTGATTGGAGAAATGATCGCTTCCAAGTATTTTCGGAGACTGGCAAGCCAATCGATACGTTTGGATCTTCCGGTAGTGAGCGTGGAGAATTATCTCGACCAGCAGGTATCGCGGTCGATGAGGATGGTGATATTTATATAGCTGATCGTGGGAACGATCGAGTATGTCTATTTGACAGAAATGGACGTTACGTAGAGCAGTTTATTGGTGATTCTACCCTTGGCGAGATGGGCCGGATATATATTCTAACGAACCTGAAAGTACTACGTCTCAGGGATATGGCTCATCTTGAACCGATCAAACGCTTCAAATCCCCAAGTTCTGTACGCGCCAAGGATGGCCGTTTATTCGTGGGAGANTACGGATGTCATCGAGTGCAAGTTTATAAAAAAGAAGCATATCGCTTGTCGGCGGACGAGGTAATGGATAAGCCTGNAGTCCCCAACCTTTTCACGGTATANTCNCTTGCCAATGATGGTGGGCTTTGCCCAGCAAAGAGAATATCTGTTACAGGAAGAGTTACAAAGGCTCGTAGTTGAGTTTCCGTCACTCGGGATTTTGAAAGTCTGGGTGACAGGAGAATTTGCTAGTGGCAATGTTACTNATATAACACCACTTGAATTCCTTGTTATTCAGGACACGTCAGAGCCCTACCATCGCCGAGCTGACTTTTTTACAGACCATTTACGACCTCGTGTCGAGACCTATTTTCANGTTTTTACTCCTGGTGAATTTGACNAGTACNAGGATATTGATCCGTTTGTTCGTACTACCACCGAACAATCAGAGCCCATTTTTGGATAGGAAGTGAAATATGACTTCATTGGAGGAGAGTAGTTCCGACAAAGGGCAACGTACTCAATCAGCCCGATGGCTTAGCCAGTCAAAGCACGACCTTCGCGCTGCAAGNATAAATAGCGATTCTGGTCTTTATGCTTGGGCTTGTTTCATGTCACATCAGGCGGCTGAAAAAGCAGTTAGTGCCTACCTGTATGCAAGAGGTGCTGAGTTAATTTGGGGACACGGTATTGCTGACTTATGTGAGGATGCAATGGCCTTTGAACCATCATTTGATCTAGTCAAATCAAGTGCGATTCAACTCGACAAATATTTCTTTGGGTCTCGTTACCCCACGACTATGCCGTCGGGAACGCCTTTCGAATCATATGAGTTGGAGGACGCGCTGCGTGCAATGGCAATTGCTGAGGAAACGATAAGCTTCGTAGATAGGCAGATTGAACTACTTGAGTAGGTTAAGTATCAAGTTCCGATGCAGCAATTTGTTCGAGGGCTCTTGCCTCAATTGGAGGATTATACAAACCGCTTCGCACGTCACGGAAATACCTCTCGAGAGGCCGGTTTCTGTCTAGTGCAACCGCCCCTACGATTTGGATGGCTAGATCGGTAATCTCCATCGCAGAATTAATTGAGTGTAATTTTGTCATTGCTATTTCGTTTACTAACTCTCGACGTTTAGCCGGATTTTGTTCCCAGTTTTCAGCACTTGTGAGCAGTAAATTTCTGGCTAAATGGCCAGTAGAGACCATTCGCGCCACTTTTTCCCGAACACTAGGAAATTTCGAAATAGGTGCTGGTGCGCCCGTAGGCTGCCTCGTTTTTGCAAAATCTATGGCATAATTCGAAGCCGCGCGTGCCACACCAAGATTGGCAGCGCTCAAAAGTAAAGGGAACCAAGCTGCCCCATCAATCGCATCAACGATTTTATCTTTTGGATTAGTGCGGGAAATGAAGTCTTTATCAGATACACTGACATCTGTGAAGACAATATCGTGGGAGCCGGTGGCTCTCATCGCCATTGAATCCCAAGTTTCTTCAACGCTCACACCCGAGGCATCCATTCGCTGAGCTACTCGCGCGACGTCTCCAGTTCCATCTTCAATGGCCGCCAAGGTGACGGCGTAGGTNAGCCTGGGCGCTAGAGTCGACCACGTTTTTCGNCCGTTTAAAGTCCACTGTCCGGGGCCATTCGGGGTTAATGCAGTGATTGGTCTGCCACCGCCACGAGGCGATCCCATCTCTGGTTCNGAATTAATGTTATTCAGTAAAGCCCCGTCCGTGACTACTTCCCTGAAAATTGGTTCACGGAGTTCGGTAGGCCATTTTTTTATCAAAGATTCGACACCAACACTCACGTGGTGCATGCCTACGGCCAGAGCAGTAGATCCATCACCCACACCAATTTCATATTGAGCAAGGGTAATGTCGGTCAAACCCAGACCTAGTCCGCCATATTCTATGGGTACCGCAGCTTTCAGATAGCCCAGATCCTCCATGAAATCAAAATGCTCGAACGGGAAACTTGCGGCCACATCATGTGCGATTGCAGTCACACCTATATGCTTTGCGATCTTCTCTGCTACGCCCTGTATCTCGGCTTGTTGTTCTGTTTTTGGCCACATATATTTTCAGGTTAGTTGGATAGCAAGCTTATGGAAATAGCAGCTAATAATAGATACCGCTTCCAACCCCGCCGCCAGCAGCAATTGTTTCTCCAGTAACCGCAATAGAAAGAGGGGACGCTAAGAAAGCCGTTAGTGACGCTATATGCGAGGCGTCAATAATTTGTTTTACACTGTTCTGCTGAGACATCGACTGGAGTATGTTTTCCCGTGATATGTTTTCCTTACTTATCTGAGCTTGGATTCTTTCTTCAGTTGCTTCAGTAGTGGTTTGCCCTGGATGGATGCAATTCACATTTATGCCATGTGGTCCTAGCTCGTCAGCAAGATTCTTCGTTAGTGCCGACACAGCGAC
>PBOW01000048.1 GCA_002725365.1 Chloroflexota bacterium
CTCGCTCACTTCGTCACTGCTCGACTCTTCCAGATCCGGGTCGAAGAATTCGCAGTTGGCATGCCCCCTAGAATACTGAGCGTGGAACGTGGTGGAACTCGATATTCTCTGAATTTCCTGCCCCTCGGTGGATATGTAAAAATGGAAGGTGAGGAACATAATACTTCGTCCGATTCGTTTGCGGCAAAACCTGCTTGGCAAAGACTCATCGTGCTGGGTGCTGGTGGTATAACTAATTTACTTGTGCCTATTATTTTGTTTGCGATAGCGCTCATCATCCCGCACGAAGTTGCCGAGGGAAGAGCGGTNGTTGCAGGTGTAGTACCGAGCGGACCAGCAGCTAGCGCNGGCGTTNAAGAAGGAGANTTAATATTAGCCATCAATGGCAGAGATGCNCATAACTTACAAGAGGCCGCTCGGTTGGTGAGAATATATAGTGGTAGTGAAGTAGATCTCACNGTAAGGCGATCCGGTGAAATTCTAGTACTGCCAGTCGAAGCACGAAGACAAATACCAGAGGGACAAGGTCCTACCGGAATCACCATAACTTATCAACCTGGCGCGATTAACGTTGCTGACGGTATGCCTTTCACCCAAACTGTCTCAAAAAATCCGGTAGCTGCCATAGGCCACGGTACTCGACTCACCATAGACACACTGCTCCTCACACGAAACGAAATATTTGGTTGGTTTGCCGGNAACAGGCCTCAATTTATGGGACCGGTGGGNATAGCCAAAGCGACGGGCGATGTNGCGGCCGCAGCGCCCGACACTCAGAGAGCNATTTCACCTTTATTGGAACTAGCCGCACTNCTGTCNATTAATCTNGGGATAATTAATCTCTTACCGCTTCCNGCGTTGGATGGTGGACGAATATTATTNGTCGGCATTGAACTATTACGNGGCGGCAAACGAGTTGATCCCAAACAGGAATCTCTAGTCCATTTCTTTGGTTTCGCGGCATTTATTCTCTTAGTCATCGTGATCACATGGAGGGATATCACCCAGATAATCAGCGGATAATTTAACAATAGATAATAGAATAGAACGTAGGATATGGCTGTTAACACCTATGGATGGATCTCANAACGCTCATGACACGAACTGACTCGCCATTTACTCGCAGGAAGCCCACNCGTGCCGTTAAGATTGGCAGCATNGTGGTNGGAGACNGCCATCCAATTGCGGTTCAGTCNATGTGTGCGACNCGTACCCAAGACATAGAAGCCACTGTCCAGCAAGTACAACTACTTTCCCAAGCTGGGGCTGACATCATCAGAATAGCTGTCGACTCCAAGTCGGACGTCGCGTCACTGGCACAGGTGAGAGACAAGACCAACCATCTAAAGCCGAATTTGTCAGTTGACTTACAGGAGAATTACAGATTAGCTCGAGACGTGGCACCATTTGTCGACAAAATTAGATATAACCCGGGACATTTGCACCATCATGAAAAAAATAAAAGTATCGAAGAAAAAGTNGCTTTTCTGGCNGAAACCGCCGAAGCNTATGACGTAGCGCTGCGGGTAGGAGTCAATTGCGGATCCGTGGATCCAAAGCTCTCTGCTAAATTTGGTNACGATGACATCAGTGCGATGGTCCAGAGCGCCGTCGANCATTGTGATCTACTGGAAANATTGGGTTTCAGTCGATTCGTAGTCTCACTAAAAGATTCGGACTGGAAAAAGGTAGTAGAGGGTAATCGGAAATTTGTATCCGAACGGCCACACATTCCGCTGCACCTAGGAGTTACAGAGGCCGGTATGCCACCAGATGGGATCATTAAAACCCGATTAGCCTTCGAACAGTTAATAAGCGAGGGAATCGGAGATACGATAAGAGTCTCGTTGACATTACCCTTCGCTGAAAAGGGTAATGAAGTTTTAGCGGGACGTGAAATCCTTGACGATATCTCAAACGGTCGGTTTAGGTCAGTTCCCGATAATTTCGATAGTGGTCTGAACATTATCTCATGCCCTTCATGCTCTCGAGTAGAAAACGAAGCATTTATTGAACTTGCTCAGGATGTAAAGAAGCTTGCTGAGTATGCGTCTGAAGAAGACATAACGATCGCAGTCATGGGATGTCGAGTTAATGGTCCGGGCGAAACAGACGATGCTGATATTGGACTCTGGTGTGGGCCTACCGGAGTCAATCTCAAAAACGGTTCCGATTTAATTGGACATTTTGCTTANGACAGTATTCTTCCCGAAGTTGANAACCTACTCGCTCGAACNGTCGAGGCAAAGAAACATTGAATANCAACCNGCTGACTGGCGCATCTCTCTCCACGATGTGGGCCGTCCAAGACAGATTCATGAATAATATGAATTTCTTCNTTGAGGTCGCGAAAGATATTGGATTCGTTGGTATCGAAATCAATCACAGCATGACCGAAAAACACATCCAGCAGATACGAAAATCTNCTNTACTCCCTATTCACGGTNTACATGGTCCGGCGCCACTTAAAATCCATGCCGGGCGAGGAGANAACAGAGGACTCAANTTNGCTTCTCTAGATCNCGAGGAACGAACCATAATTATTAATGACCATATTGAGTCNATCGAATTAGCCGCTGATACAGGCGCTAATCACGTCGTGGTNCATCTCGGGCATGTGGGAGATGGCATGCTCGCTGAGGAAAAACAACTGCGGAAATCTTTCTCTACTGATAAGTTTGCGGAAGAGGATATGATTTCAGACCTGGTGGTCAATGCTCATTCGGCACGACAGGAAATTGCTGGCCANTTTCTAGAGTCAGCTAAAAATAGCCTAGACCAACTGGCTAACGTCGCGAGCAAACGTGGNGTGAAAATTGGAATAGAAAATCGTCTTCATTTCCACGAGATCCCGCTGCCTAGCGAATACGAGGAACTCCTCGAACCGTATACTACGGAACTTGTCGGTTACTTACACGATGTAGGGCATGCCGAAGTGTTGGCTCGNNTACGACTAGTCAAGCTAGATTCTTGGTGGGGAGANAGTGGTTCCTACGGCCCAGGACGAGATCTTATTGCTATGCATNTACATGACACAANAGGTATACGGGATCACGTCGCACCTGGAGAGGGCACCACGAACTTCATGNAACTTCAAAAACAAATTGCCCGTAGCAACCCTAATGCTGCTTTAACTTTCGAGATTGACCAGAGACAAACTGATCTAGCGNTAGGTCGAGGACTGACCCTTTTACAGCAGATTGGGATCGTACTNTGACTCTACCGTCTGCGGGAGACAACCTTTTGTGTGGCTGTCACTATCCCCTCAGGGGTGAGACCTAGAAGCTCTAACACCTCGAACCATTTACCTGATTCCCCATACCTGTTATCGATACCGACAAACTCCATCGGCACCGGCTCTTCGTGTGCCAGAACCTGCGCACACAAAGCTCCTAGACCGGAATGAGTGAGATGTTCCTCTGCAACCACGATTGCGCCAGTCTCTTTAGCAGCCTTTATCAGTGTCTCTTCGTCGAGTGGTCGAATACTAGACATATTGATTACACGAGCGGAGATCCCAGCCGACTGCAGTATTTCTGCTGCCTGCAGTGANCGCTCCACCATCAGCCCACATGCGACTATNGCCACATCGGATCCTTCCCGCAAAGTATCCGCCCTACCTAACTCAAATTNACTACCTTCAGGATATATCACAGGAACTTTCGCTCTGCCAAGACGAACGTACCACGGTCCATAGGTATTCAATGCTGCTGACACCATTGACTTTGCTTCTACAACATCAGCGGGAACACACACGTTGAAATTCACCANAGACGAAAATACACCAACATCTTCAACTGACTGAGCAGAAGCTCCATCTTCACCAGTCGAGACACCTCCATGGGANGCGAATAATTTTACGTCAAGATTGGGTTGGGCAACCGACATTCGCCACTGATCAAAAGCATGTTCGGCAAAAACAGCAAAGGTCGAAGCCACTACTGTAAATCCTACGCTTGCGATACCTGCTGCGGCCGAAGCCATGTTTTGTTCCGCTATCCCAAAAGTAATAAAACGATCAGGATAAGACTCTGCGATCTGTCGAGCCGTTGTAGATTTGCCGAGATCAGCGTCTACAACAACAATTTCTTGTCTCGCTGCTGCTTCGATCAATCCCGGTCCCAGTGCTTCTCGGGTAGCCGCTTCCTTAGGAGTTTCCATCATTTTCACCGATCACTTTACCCGAGCTCAAACATCGCTAATTTGAATTCTTCTTCATTGGGTGGAGCTCCGTGGAATGAAGGGTTGTTCTCCATAAACGACACTCCCTTACCCTTGACAGTGTCAAATTGCACTACCGCAGGACCATTCGCTGATGCTTCTCTTGCCCAAGCTAGAGCTGATTTCACATCAGCAACATCATGGCCGTTAACGAAACTTTTTGCACTCCAGCCAAATGCTTCATATTTTTCAGCCAGCGAACCAGCATTCATTGTACTGGAGGTAAAATCATCATTCTGAATACCATTTCGATCAATCAGGGCAACTAGATTAGTCACCTTATGGTGAGAAGCTGCCATCACAGCCTCCCATACTTGACCCTCGTTGTGTTCACCGTCACCCATCAAAACATAGACACGGGAATCAATACCCTTCAACTGTAAGCCGAGTCGCTGTCCTAAACCGAATGATAAACCCATCCCTAACGAACCGGCGGAATTTTCAACACCCGGCGGCTTCCCGATAACAGAATGTCCTTGTAATCGAGTCCCAAGTTGCCGAAACGATTTGAGTTCTTCTTCCGGGATGAAGCCAAACTGTGACAATATTGCATACTGTACCGGTGTGGCATGGCCTTTACTCATAATGAACCGATCGCGTTCAGCCCACCCAGGGTCATCGGGCCTGTGCGATAGAAATTCTGAATACAAAACCGCCATAATCTCCACGGATGACATAGACCCACCAATGTGGCCTGATTTGGCATCAAAAACCATTTGTACAATATTTCTACGGACTTTCTTGCAAATCGATTCGATATCGGTCTGAGAATTCATTGTTCCCCAAAAGTCTTCAACATAGATATTATGAATTGCTTGAATGAGGGTATCGATTTACTGCGAAACATACAAGCCTAATTGAGAGATGGTACTGCCATTGGCCTCCGAGTNATCCCAGACCAAACAGNCCAGCTCGGTTTGGGATCACCNANAATATCGTAAAGACCTGTAGTGCCTAATGCNCGGTAGGAGCGAGGNAATTGATCAGAGTCCTGTAGCAAATACCACGNGATTAGAAGAGCATCCAAAGCATCAGCCTCATCAAATAGTCGCTCCACGTAGCGTCTTTGTTCAGAAACCGTTGTCATTTGTTGGTCAGAATATCCCTCCCCTACGTGAAAACCAGTTTGCAAAACAAACAGTGGAGCATCCGTATGTAGTTTGATGCTGGAGTAGTAATCCGACGGGATGGACAAAGCCGTGGGGTATGCGAAAGAGGGAAACGTAGAAATCGCAAACATATCCATAACACCCTCATAAGCTGGTAATAGCTCCCACCGAGGGGGATGGATCCCGGAATATAACGCGACCCCGACAAATTCTTCGTATGCAAAGGAGGGTGCAACAAGAACGGTGGAATCGACAGCTTTGATGCTTTTATACAGATTCCTGTATTCCTCAGCATATTGGAAATAGAGATCAGGGTTGGATTCGAACGCCAAATTAACCTCGTTCCCTAGAATCAGTGCCCAAGGACCCAAATTTCGAGCCAAAAACCTCAATTCATTATCCAGTGCCTGAAAAAACTCCCTATCACTGTCCGGCTCGGACCCTGACTTCCTGTCCGTAAAAACGATTTCGTCACCTGATGAATCAAAAATTTCAATTAGTAGTATTAAGTCAAGATCTCTATTAGATATCTCGGTTTTAAGCGCAACCACTCTGTCCCCATATCCCTCAGAAACTGAAAATTCACCGTCTAAAAATTCGTCTGTGGATACCTGCCAGTTCACTACAATCGCTTCGGCACTTTGGGACATCCTATCCCAATTTTCAGAAACTCTCTCGGCTGATCCACCACTCATCGAATCAACAAAACCAAGACGAAATGTGCGGGGAGCACCAAACGGAATCTGCGTTTGCTCGATCAAATCAGACCCTACAGTTTCATCAGAGTCCTCGCATGCTGCACTACCTAGTAGTAAAAACAAACATACTTGATAAGTAATTACCAGTCTGACAAGTTTCATCAACGGCTAGCGAGCCTCAAGTCTGTAGACATTCAGAGCAGTGTCGTGGAATAAACTAGCCCTGTCAGACGGAGAAAAGCTGCTTGAAAGTTTCTTAAAGTGATTCCAAAGTACAGAGTAGCTGCACGAAGCCTTATCTACCGGGAAATTACTCTCGAACATACATCTTTCTGGGCCAAACAACTCGATAATCGTAAGGTACCAGTCACGAGTCTTCTCAAGCAATTGGTCCGAGGTGGGAGGAAGCTCCTGTTCGTGCCAACCGTATCCATTCAGAGGCATTTGAATCCCTCCCACCTTTGCAAAGACATTTGAACATTCGGCAAGTCGAGCAACTGACGAACGCCATGCCTCAAACACTTCGGAACGATTATTAGCGTATGGCCCGATACCAAGTGGCCCACCTAAATGATTGAGAATAATAGTGGTGTCTTCGAACTCTTGTGCGAGGTCGGTCAACTCATCTATCTGAGGATGGTAGAACCATCCTTCGAAGGATAAATTATATTTAGAAAGATACTGAAAACCACTACGGAATTCCTTCGATAAGAATAAGCCTGGAGGTGGCTCAATCCGTGAGTTTGGTACTTGATCACTAGGATCCCAACTCGCTTGATGCCTAATACCTCTGAACCGTGTTTCAGACGCTTGCAAATGAGATTCAAGGACTTCAACAACTCTATCCCCGAGGGTCAGATCTGCAAATCCGACGATTCCCGCCGCTGCTCGTACATCACCAAACTGACCACTCGCGCTCTGAGCTGCAATACCCTGGACGAATTCAGTCTCTCCTACAGGGGCAAGATGCGCCGGTCCGTCCGCACGATACATTGAATTGCATTCTATGAAAACAGTCTGCCGTATATTGTGACCGCCAAAATCTGCAAGCAAGTCCTTNAGAATATAGGTCTGAGCGTCATCCTCTCGAACCCAAAAATGATGATGAGGGTCAATAATAGGTAGATCAGGCTCTATCGCCGATTCANNAACCTGTGACACCCATTCCTGATCGACCGTATGCACGATTCGCATAAAACACCGCCTTATATNCCATTTGGCTNAATCTTNNGTTANCCCTAGTAAGTGTACAGGCGAGTCGAGTTNTGGATGAACCTTGACCNGNAAACAATCGACTAGATTTGCACACAAGTGNGATATTCCACAGACTATAACTGGAAGAGCTTTTAGACAGCGTATATCGAATTACATANTACAGCGCTCATTTCATCNGAGGTTTAAACGATGTTGAGAAATGACATAAGAAATGTGGCAATGATTGCCCATGTTGATCATGGTAAAACCACTCTGGTGGATGCGTTGCTGCAACAATCCACCGGNGAAAACAGCGATAAGCGCCTNGTAGACCGAGTGATGGANTCAATGGATTTGGAAAAAGAAAAGGGTATCACCATCCTCGCGAAGAACACNTCTGTAGTTCATAAAGATACAAAGATAAANATTATCGATACTCCGGGACATGCGGATTTTGGTGGAGAAGTTGAGCGCGGACTCGCGATGGTCGATGGNGTACTGCTACTAGTAGACGCAAGCGAGGGACCTCTTCCTCAAACAAGGTTTGTATTGCGAAAAGCCTTAGAGCTAGGCCTGTCAATCATCCTAGTGATAAACAAGATCGATAGAGCGGACGCCCGAGTCGGTGAAGTAATAGACGAAGTATACGAACTTTTCTTTGAACTCGGAGCAACCGACGAACAAATTGAATTCCCGATCGTTTACTGCAGTGCCCGAGCTGGAATTGCTTCACTGGAACAACATCAGCNGGGAACAAGTATGGAACCACTACTAGATCTCCTTCTCGCGCATATACCAGCACCGTCACACTCAGGAGTTCCAGAACTGCAAGCACTGGTGACTAACTTGGATTCATCCCCGCATTTGGGTCGACTTGCTATTT
The DNA here is from genome assembly GCA_002725365.1 of Chloroflexota bacterium. Classification (GTDB taxonomy): domain Bacteria; phylum Chloroflexota; class Dehalococcoidia; order UBA2979; family UBA2979; genus UBA2979. The sequence goes on from PBOW01000048.1 coordinate 8,106, forward strand.
GTCGGATAGTACAAGGCGAAATAGCTAAAGGCCAAACGATCACTCACTGCCGCANAGAGGGTTCAATGGCACCAGGGAAAATATCAGAGNTATTCACAACCNNAGGATTGGACAGAGTAGCTACGGAATCAGCAGGACCCGGCGATATTGTTGCTATTGCTGGCATACCCGACATTACNATTGGAGAAACCATCGCCGATCACCAAAATCCTGTTCCACTCCCAGTCATCTCAGTGGACGAACCAACTATGTCTATGACAATCGGTATTAACACATCGCCGCTTGCTGGAAAAGAGGGTACCAAGCTCACTCCAAGGCTGTTGGCTAATCGGCTAGAAGCTGAAACTGTGGGGAATGTATCTATTAAAGTCAGTCCTGCAGATAGATCAGAAACATGGATCGTTCAGGGTCGTGGAGAACTCCAGTTAGCCGTACTAATCGAAACTATGCGGCGTGAAGGATTTGAACTTACAGTGGGGAAACCCGAGGTTGTGACGCGNGAGATAGAAGGAACACTGCATGAACCACTGGAAACATTATTCATAGAGACCGAANAAGAATATGTTGGTGCAATTACTCAAAGTCTTGCAAAACGTAAGGGAAACATGAAAGACATGAGTAACTACGGTGAAAATAATGTGCATCTTGAATTCGAAGCACCAGTGCGCGGATTGATAGGTTTTCAAACGGAATTTCTGACAAACACACGAGGTACTGGAATAATCAATCGCCTCGCTGCTGGATTCATCCCNTGGCTCGGCGAGATTCGCACCCGTGCCTCAGGCAGTCTCGTTTCCGACCGGTCTGGACAGTCAACAACTCATGCACTTCAGAATCTCCAAGAAAGAGGTAGACTTTTCATCTCACCGGGCTTNCCAATCTACGAAGGGATGATTATTGGAGAAAATGCCCGCGCGGATGACATGGATGTTAATCCTACCCGTGAGAAAAAACTCACCAACATGAGGAGCGCCCACGCGGACGCGACGGAACACCTTACTCCAGCGACGGAACTGTCCCTTGAGAANGCTCTCGAATTNATCTCCGNTGATGAATGCCTCGAGGTGACACCTAGCCTGGTCCGACTACGAAAAGTTATCCTTGATACTCATGCCCGAAATAAAGAAGCGAAACAATCTCGAAAAAGTCTGTCTTAACCCTCGACTAACTGCAGCAAAACACCACCTGCATCAGCCGGATGTACAAACACCTGTCCTTTTGGTGTTTCACCCTCACCAGGATCTCCTATCAACCGGATACCTTTACCTCGGAGATCCGTAAGAGTCGACATCAGATCGTCCACCCGCATCGACAACAAATACATACCTCCGCCTGTCTTATCTACATGCTTTGCAACGGGGCCTGATTCATTCGTAGGCTGTACAAGCTCAACTTCGGAATTTTCAAATTCAAAATGAGCAGTAAGAAATCCAGCACCCTCAGGCTCACCTGTCCGGTCAACTTTTTTGTTGAAAATCGCCTCATACTTAGATAGTCCTTCTGACATATCAGCCACAGAGATGACGATATGATCTATTCCTTTAAACATAAATCCTCTTTTCTATTCACTTATTTGCCATTTTATACGCTGCTCCAAAGGTGCCGGCAATCGAATTAATCATCAGATCATCTATTTCCCCACTGCTTGCTCCATTCTCAACTAGCCATTTAATTTCCCAATCCGGCACTGGCAGCCA
>PBOW01000049.1 GCA_002725365.1 Chloroflexota bacterium
GGCATTATCTCGGTCCGCTGATGAAATATAAATTCCTTGCTTCCACGATAACGAATTCGATGCTAAGAGAAGGTCCTCGTCTGGCGGGATTAATGTCCCGAGATGTTTACGCACCCATGAGCCTTTTCTTGGATCTGCTAACCCTTCTAATAGCGAGCATGCCGTAGTCTTTTCAGAGTTTGTTTTGACTGTTGTACTAGCAGACTCATCGGCCAAGCTGGTGAGTTCCTCTAGTTTGAGTTCACTGAGATCCGTATATTTCCAAGGGCGTTCATACCGAGTGGGCATGTCTAGGCGAGCGACTTCTANTTCAGCCTTAGCCTTGTATTCTTCAAGCCAACTTTCGGATGTTTTNCTGTTGGCGGTAGTCATTAACCAACAGAACCTTCCATTTGCAATTCNATCAGGCGATTAAGCTCGATGGCATATTCCATNGGNAACTCTTTAACTATAGGTTCAACGAACCCNTTGACCACCATTTTTGCAGCTGATTCNTCGTCGATTCCTCTTGCCATGAGNTANAACAGTTGNTCNTCTCCNAGTCGNGANACGGATGCTTCNTGNCCGATATTCACNTTTTCCTCGTCAACNTCCATNGTCGGATAAGTNTCNGANCNNGANAGNGGATCNAGCAGTAATGCATCACAACGCACGGTCGATGAGGAATCCTCNGCTCCCTCGTAGACTTTNANTANGCCACGNTANGANCTTCNTCCNGANCCTCGNGANACANNNTTNGACACNATTGCNGANGTNGTNTCNGGCGCNACNTGNACTACNTTNCCTCCTGCATCTTGGTGCTGACCATCNCCGGCAAATGCTANAGATAGTATTTCTCCATGTGCCCCGGGTTCCATNAANAACACAGATGGGTACTTCATNGTTAGTTTTGAACCGATATTTCCATCCACCCATTCCATAACTGCATTTTCATAGGCGTATGCTCTTTTTGTTACTAAGTTGTAAACATTATTCGACCAGTTCTGAATAGTTGTATATCTAACCCGAGCATTTTTCTTAACCACTATTTCGACGACGGCGGAGTGAAGAGACGATGACGAATAGGTTGGTGCAGTGCAACCTTCAACATAATGCACATATGAACCTTCGTCAGCGATTATAAGAGTTCGTTCAAATTGCCCCATATTTTCGGTGTTTATTCGGAAATATGCCTGCAGNGGCACTTCCACGTGTACCCCTGGCGGGACGTAGATAAAAGAACCACCTGACCAGACAGCTGTGTTTAAGGCTGAATATTTGTTATCACCAGCTGGAATCACTGTTGCGAAATGTTCGCGTACCAATTCCTCGTGCTCCCTCAACCCCTGGTCCATTCCAAGGAATTGCACTCCTTGTGCTTCCAGATCCTCCCGGATATTGTGATACACNACCTCACTATCATACTGAGCCCCTGCTCCAGCAAGGAATTGTCGCTCTGCCTCAGGTATGCCTAGTTTGTCGAAGGTATCCTTTATGTATTCGGGTACGTCGTCCCAGTTACTTGCATCTTTGTCGGTGGCACGGACGTAGTAATGTATATTATCGAAGTCAATTGCATCTAGAATTTCTGGTGAGCCAGCCCAAGACGGATTTTCAAGCCGAAAAAAAGTCTCGAGAGCTTGTAGNCGGGTGTCTAACATCCACTGAGGCTCGTTCTTTATTTTTGAAATTTCCTCAACTACAGTAGGATTGAGGCCTTTCTCAGCCATGAAGAGGGGTTTCTCGGTGTCATGGAAGCCCCATTTATATTCACCTACCGTTTCGCGGATACTGGGGTCAATTGCTGTCATGCGGTTACCTCCTCATGTAAGTTGAGTTCGTTTAGGAGTGGATCATACCCTTCCGCTTCAATTCGCTTGGCTAAGCTGAAGTCACCTGANGCTACAATTTTCCCACGAACCAGTATGTGCACGAAATCAGGNTCAATGTAGTTCAAAATTCGTTCGTAATGGGTGATAAGAAGTATCCCCATCTTTGGATTNCTGAGGGTGTTAACACCCTCAGCCACGGTTCGTAGCGCATCGATGTCGAGGCCTGAATCGGTTTCATCGAGTATCGCTAATTCGGGTTTGAGCATTCCAAGCTGCAGGATCTCCGCACGCTTCTTTTCTCCCCCTGAGAATCCGTCATTGACATATCTCCGAGCAAAATCTTCGGTCATTTTCAATTGTTCAAGTGTTGCTTTTAACTCAGCGATGAAATCACGGGCCGATATATCTTCGCCGGTGCGAGCTTTGATTGCTTCTCGTATTAAGTTTACAAGTGTCACNCCTGGTATCGCTGTCGGATACTGGAAAGACAAAAATATTCCCTGACGAGCTCGTTCATCAGGTGCCATATCAGTTATATCTTGCTGCTTGTAAGTAATCCGGCCCCCGTCAACTTGATATTCAGGACTACCAGCAATAGTGGAGGCGAGTGTACTTTTACCGGACCCATTTGGTCCCATCAGTGCGTGAACCTCACCCGGTTTAATCGACAAGCTGACTCCTCGGAGGATATCAACATCTTCCCTGTCTGCTACTGACGTGTGTAAGTCATCAACCACTAGTAAATTGTCATTGGAATCCATACTGCTGCAGGAGCCTTTCGTTTAACGACTTGTTGTTATTTCTGTGTGAAGTCTAGTCTTGTCGATCCTCGCGGTACCGTCAAATTAACGCCATTTTGCGCATGTAAATCTTTTATAGCACTTATATGCGCTATAGTCTGAGTATCAATCTAATTGAGAATAAGTCTTAATTTGGCTATCAGCTAGTGCCGCATACCCTATATTCACAGGTCGCTGCTCCTTTGGCTATGGTTTGCACTTGAGTAACCTTTTCTCCAACAAGCAATTCGATGGCCTGTCTGTCAGCCTCACACACCGCATGTGTAGTTCTTGAGAGACTTTTGATAGGACAAGTTGGAGTTGAGAGAACATATTCATCACCATCGGTGCGGACCGAACGGAGGATTCCTTCTCCCGAGAGCAATGAAATAACTTCTACGATTTTGGCCTCAAATGATTTAGCTCTCATGTCAGATTTGTATTCGGAAAACATTAGTCGCGCAAGCTTGCTGGAGACAATCTCGAGTATCTCAGTGCCATCTTTCCCTGATATCTCTTCTTGATTAAGTTCTTGTAATGCAGTTGCGAGTCTGCCCAGAAGCCTTCTATAGTCCATAGCAGACCTCAGCATTTCCGAGGTGTCGGATAGTCGGTAGACGCTCGAGGGGCGCCCCCGTGACGGGGCTGTGTCACTTGGGCGGAGAGGCACGTGTGAAGTGACAAGGTCGTCAGCAACAAGCAAGTCGAGGTGTCTTCTCACAGCCCCCGGCGAGAGGTTAAGTTCGGTCGCAATATCGACTGCGGATAGCTCTTGTAGTTCGATCAATCCTAGAATTTGTTCTCTGGTCTCGTTCATAGATCTCGCAATATCAAGTGTTGACTAATTTGATTCTGTATTTATAAACCTAGACGAATCAAGTTTGTGGTGTCAATGTGCTAGCTGAAAGAACAGTTCAGCGTGGCGGCGAACTACATATATTGGCCACCATTCATCGTCATTTGTGATCCAGTGTACCAGCCACCATTTGGACCACAGAGGAATGCTACTGTCGCACCTACTTCTTCGGCAGTACCGAAGCGGCCTAAAGGAATATTTGACAACAGGTTTTCCTTTATTTCCTCAGGCAATGCAGCAACCATGTCAGTTTCTACAAAGCCAGGACATACTGCGTTAACGGTTATTCCAAACCGAGCAACTTCTTTAGCAGTACTTTTGGTGAAGGCAATCATCCCAGCTTTCGAAGCTGCATAATTCGACTGGCCAAGATTTCCCATTTGGCCAATTATCGACGATATCTGAATGATCCGACCGTAGCCGCGCTCTCTCATTCCATCTAGTGCCGCATTCGTAGTGTAAAAACATGAAGATAGATTTGTATCGATAACTTCTCTCCACTGATCACCAGTGAGTCTTTGTACGGTCTTGTCACGATTCACACCTGCGTTATTGACAAGGATATCTACTTGACCGAACTCACTCTCAGCTGCAGCAACCACAGCACGTGCCTGTTCCTCATTAGAAACATCACCCTGAANAATCACNGCCTGACTTCCGAGCNATTCGATTTCTGANTTGACNCTTNCAGCGGCATCTTGATTAGAGACATAATTAATAACAATANTTGCCCCTTCCGCNGCTAGGGAAAGTGCACATGCTCTTCCGATACCTCTACTTGCACCGGTAANTAGCGCAACTTTNCCAGTCAAATTTTCNGACATATCNCNCCCCNNCANNTATTACGACTNAAACGTTTCCAGACANAAAGTTAATNAGTATCGACGCTATACGCATCTCTAAGTGATATAGAGCATTGGAAGGTATGTAACTAAACAACCGTAACTGGAGTATACTCACCCCACTCGTCACGCAGCACGCCACAAATCTCACCAAGCGTTGCATAAGACCGGACAGCCTGGATGATGGTCGGCATTAAGTTTTCTTGGCCGTTGGCATCAGTCCGGAGTCTATCTAAAGCAGATTGCACCTGTTCCGAGTTTCTGTTTTTGCGAAGTTCAGCGAGTCGGTTTAACTGAGCATCAGCCACCTCATGGTTAGGTCTAAATATTGGTGTTGCATCTTCACTTGGATCGATGAACGCATTCACACCAACGATAGTGCGCTCGTTTGACTCCACTTCGTGCTGCCAGCTAACCGAGGCCTCTTGGATTTCAGTTTGCATGTACCCAGTTTCAATGGAAGCCGAAGCCCCACCCAGATCATCTATGTGGTCCATTATTTTAGACGCCTCTTTTTCGAGAGAGTCGGTCAGCGACTCGATATAGTACGAGCCGGCGAATGGATCGATTGTGTCGGCCGCGCCTGATTCATGTGCAATTATTTGTTGCGTCCGTAATGCTATTTGTTGAGCGTCCTCCGTGGGTAGAGCTAGAGCCTCGTCGTAGCAGGATAGCGCCAAGGACTGGACCCCCCCAGACACTGCGGCGAGTGCCTGGATAGCTGAGCGAGCAATATTGTTCAGCGGTTGCTGTGCTGTAAGGGTCGAGCCGCCAGTTTGAGTGTGAGTACGCAGCATTTGCGCTCGCGGGTCGGTTATGTCGAATCTATTTTTTACAGTTCTCGCCCAAAGTCGCCTCAATGTTCTGAACTTAGCTACTTCCTCAAAGAAATGGTTATGCGTGTTGAAGATCCAAGAAACTCTTTGTGCGACTTGATTGAGATCTCCGCCTTGCTTTTGGCATTCTTCAAGATAGGCAATAGCATTTGCAAACGCGAACCCTATTTCTTGAGCGGCAGTCGAGCCGGCTTCGCGAATATGGTACCCCGACACTGATATGGAATTGAATCTAGGAGTTTCCTGTGCACAGAAATTGATTAGATTAGCAGCAAGTCGGACTGATTCTTTTGGTGGGAATATGTACGTGCCTCGAGCAACATATTCCTTGAGTACATCATTCTGTGCTGTCCCGGTGATCACTGAGTAGGCGTGCCCTTGTTTCTCTGCCGCGACCAAGTACATGGCAACAAGCACGGCTGCCGGCGCGTTGATAGTCATCGACGTGGATATTTTGTCTAGAGGTATATCAGCGAACATCTCTTCCATATCAGCTAAAGAATCGATCGCCACTCCCACCTGACCTATCTCACCTAAGGCCATTGGATGGTCGGAGTCGTAACCGGTCTGTGTCGGTAAATCAAACGCAGCGGAGAGTCCGGTTTGTCCATTATCGATTAATAATTTAAATCTTTCATTAGTTTCTTTGGCTGTCCCGAAACCGGCATATTGCCTCATTGTCCAAAGACGGCCTCGATACATGGTGGGTTGTACACCTCTTGTAAACGGATATTGACCTGGGAAATTCAGGTCCTCAAGGTATGCACCCGAGTCAACATCCTCAGGCGTGTAGATTCGATCTTGGGTAGCCGATGATGAAGAGAACGTCTCACGGCGCTCGGGAAATTTTTGTATTGCAGGGTTAAGAAGGTCACGCTCCCATTGTTCACGAGCGCCAGTTACACCGGAGGCATCGTGACCGTTTGAGTTTTGACTAGGTTCACTGGAAGACATGATGGTTCTCGATTACCCCGACTACTTATTCGGCAAGTTCATCAATCATAACTTGTGCNTCACCGATGATCACCTCTACTCCATCTTGATTTACGACNTTTGTTTGGAGGTTGATTCGTGATTTTTCAGGATCCACCATNGTTACAGAGCACTGTGCTGTGATNTGGTCACCNGCCANAACAGGTGCTCTGAATTTCAGGTTTTGACCCAAATAAACTACGACAGAACTNGGTGCAAGCCGGGTTCCAAGNGCAGCAGAGATAATGCCGGCGCCAAACATTCCATGGGCGATCGGTTGTTTGAATCTTGTCTTGGAAGCATAGTCAANGTCAGAATGTAACGGATTATGGTCGCCNGTGACATCCGCAAAAAGGTTGATATTTTCCTGGGTGACAGTTGTCTCGAATGTAACTTCGTGACCCACTTCGATCCCACTCACGTTTTCTGCCATGGTGTCCACTCCCAACTTAAAACATAATTTATATTTTCGTCCGCTATCCATGCTAGCCTCACACTATATTAGGGAGGAATTTATGATTACGGGACTCGATCACCTAGGCATTGTCGCACCAGATCTGAGCACTGCTAGCGATGTGCTACTGGGACAATTTGGTTTTGACTATGATGTTGAACGAACTGCACTGCCGGATGGGAATGTGTTCGCTCCGGAGAACACCAGTATTTGGTTTGTGAAGGTGGGTACCGGTGCAACCCGAATTGAAATACTTGTGCCCCGAGATGATATTAGTGGGATAGCCCGTTTTCTGAGTAAGAATGGGCCCGGACTGCATCACATTGGATATTCGAGTACCTCAGTACCGGATGACATGAAAAAATTAGTGGAGGCAGGATTAGACTTTATCGATTTTGGTACACCCACCGACGAACTTACAGCAGCATTCTTCCATCCAAAAACAGCTGCTGGTATTCTTCATGAAATCGTCCCTGATCGGGGATTGCATGGTTGATAACAGACGATAAGTACGTTTAGCGGCAGGCGGCATTGATGTTCGGACGAAGGCGCAAGCAACGAGATCAAAAGACCTTAATCAAAGAGATGACTCGACTTGTGGGAGCTCGGCATGTGCTCTATGAAGATGCAGATCTTATTGGCTATGAATATGATGCGACGATCGAGAGAGCGCGACCAGAGNTAGTAGTATTNCCTGCAAATAAAGANCAGGTGGCGGAAGTGGTTGCGATTTGTCGANAGTACGACCGACCNATCGTGCCTCGAGGCTCCGGGTCGGGTTTATCAGGNGGAGCTGTCCCTGTNAAAGGTGGAGTAGTTATTGTCCTGACGCGACTCAATGAAATAGTCAAGATTGATACGGCAAACCAGATGGCGGTAGTACAGCCAGGCGTCATTAANCTGCATCTGCAGGAGGCGTTGGCAAGTCATGGTTACACGTACGCACCGGATCCGTCGTCACAGCGGATATGTACTTTGGGAGGAAACGTCGCTAACAACAGCGGAGGTCCTCATACTCTTGCNCACGGAAGCACTGTGAATCATATCCTCGAACTTGAGNTTGTGCTGCCAAGTGGNGAGCTCACAAACCTAGGTAGNAAAGTAATCGACGCTCCGGGCCCAGATCTCAGAGGTTTGTTCACGGGTAGTGAAGGCACGCTGGGGATCGTTACTGAAATGACCGTACAAATCATTCCCCTGCCTGAATCTGTTGTCACCATGGTGGCAATATTTGATTCTGTTCGTGAAGCTTGTGAGGCAGTATCGGCAATAATTCGAAGNGGTGTGATACCCGTTGCGTTAGAAATGTTGGATCAGGAAATAATAAAAATTGTTGAGCCTCGGGTCAACGCTGGTTATCCACTAGATGCTGGTGCGGTACTCCTCATTGAAGTGGAAGGATTGAAAGACTCTGTTGACACCGACTCTCAGCTTGTTAGTGATGCCTGTAATGACTCTGGCGCNAGAGAAGTACGTNTTGCNGANACCGAGGACGAACGAGAAAANCTTTGGGAGGGACGAAAGGGCGCGATAGGAGCTATCGGCGCTGCATATCCAGCATATTATCTGCTCGATGGCGTGGTTCCNAGGACCAAGTTGCCACAAGTTATGGAAGACGTNCTTGAAGTGGCTCGAAGNTACGGTTTCCGATGTGCCAACATGTTCCATGCTGGAGATGGGAATCTGCATCCAGCCTTGATGTTTGACCCGAATGACGCCGGAGTGCTGGATANGGTACTCGATTGCGCAGGTGAAATTATGCGTTTGTGCGTCGAATCTGGAGGAGCGATTACAGGTGAGCATGGAGTTGGTCTAGAGAAAAGGTCGTTTATGGAGTGGATATATTCAGAGAATGATCTCAGGGCGATGGAGAACATTAGGACAGCCTTCGGACCTGCAGATCNATTCAATCCTTGTAAGATTCTTCCGAGTGGCCATGGATGTGCCGTGGGACATGCTGCCGANATTAGCCAAATGATTTCTAGTGACACCGATAAGGCTGGTCTCTACGTTTAACTGTAAGATTTTGTTCTGAGGTTCATATGAGCGATCAAAAGATTCAAGCTGCNTTCCAGGCATTTCATGAATTTCATCCGACAACTTCTGGTGATCTGATCGATGGAAGCCAGCCAGAATGTTGGATAGCACCTTCGTCAGTAGAGGAGGCCTCAAAGGCAGTTAAAACTGCGTATGCATTATCGATACCAATTGTGATCGTGGGTTCGGGTACTGCTCTTTCACTGGGTGCACCTGTTTCACAGCCCTTTATCGTGCTCGAGACTAAAAATCTAAACCAAATAGTTGAATATGTGCCTGAGGATTTGACCATTACTGTAGGTGCGGGAATGTCACTTGCGGGATTACAAACCGTTCTCTCCGAAAATGGCCAGTATCTGCCAGTCAATCCCGCTCCGTCTGATGAAGTGTCGATTGGTGGTGCCCTTGCCACTGGAATGGTAGGCCCGTGGCGCGGAAACGTACCCTCAATCCGTGACTTAATAATAGGTGCCACTACGATCCAAGGGGATGGAACTCTGGTCAAGTCAGGTGGCCGGGTGGTCAAGAATGTGACTGGATACGATCTTCACAGACTCCATGTTGGTGCCCTCGGCACCTTGGGTATCGTGGCCGAGACGACGTTCAAGGTAGTCCCATTGCCGGCAGTGAGTGAAGTAGTTATTACGACAGTGTCATCGGAGGAAGAGGCTATTTCAATCGGAACTGAACTCCGAAGGACTGGACTTGCAATCCGTGCGCTGACGCTACTTTCTGAGGAAGTAAGTTTGCTTTTGGGAGTAGATGAAAGTCCCCATCTTCTGATCGACTTTGCTGGCAGTAAATCTGCAGTGGAATATTCGAAGGAACAATTGGAAGCANCGAGTTCATCCNCACCTAGACTGCTCGACGCCTCATTTTACAGACAGTTACGGAGGATCTTTGCTGGTGAGAATCGAATGATTCTTAGANTCGGAGTACTTATCACGGCGGTAGNGCCTGTGATGAAGTGGATGCACGCACACGACATGGCCGCGTATAGCAACATTTCCGCCGGACATATCATGGCCGAATTGCCGAGATCAGACGAAATTTCGGAAAGCACTCTTCTTNACCTGCTTAGGGAGTTGCGTGATTTAGCGGAATCGCATGNTGGCTACCTTATACTGGAGAGAGCACCAGAGTCCATCAGACAAGCCTTTGTGCCACTGATAGATACCAACTCCGCTCTAACAGCGGAACTTGCGAGGTCACTAGATCCTCGGCGATTACTAAATACTGGACGATTCGGGGGTTCCTGATGTCAAGATTACAATTTGTTGGCCCAGATACTCCCTCCACCGAAGATCTGCAGAATTGTGTCCATTGCGGGTTCTGTTTGCCGACCTGTCCNACCTACGTGGCCACGGGACACGAACTGGAATCCCCTCGCGGCNGACTACATTTAATTGCCGGNATCAAGGANGGTCGAGTAGAAGCGAATACCAACACCATAGAGCACATTGACCGTTGTCTACAGTGTCGAGCCTGTGAGACTGCATGCCCTTCCGCAGTCCCATATGGAAGGATTATGGAGGATGCTCGGGCTTCGATCATGGCAAACACGGGNAACGANAANCCACTGAAGTGGCAGCTAAGATCATGGGCTTTGAGGAATGTACTTGCTCGTCCCAAGGTTCTTCGAATATCACTAACACTGGGGCGGTTATATTCCCTCTCGGGGCTGCAAAAATTGATTCGTGGTCCNCTTAAAANNATTTTGCCTTACCAGTTACGGCGACTTGAAAATTCATTGCCAGCCCTCTCCGAGAAACCATTCCGTGAAAATGGAGTGCTATTACGAGGCACTGNGGCCGCCCGNAAAGTCGCATTTTTGACTGGATGTATCCATGGTGAGCTGTATCCTGAAATGCATCGCTCCACACTGACGGTTTTAGAACATCTTGGCTGTGAGGTCGTAGCACCCGCTACTCAGGTTTGTTGCGGAGCGCTCCATACNCATGCGGGTGACGCAGAGGCNGCACGAGCTTTAGCAAGAACTAATATTGATGTTTTCGCAGAACAAGGTGTGGACGTAATCCTTGTGAACGCCGCTGGTTGTGGATCGGCTATGAAAGAGTACGGTCGACTTCTACGACACGATCCTGAGTGGGCCGAAAAAGCTGGGCAGTTTGCAGAGAAAGTTCAGGATATTCTTGAATTTGTGGCAGGTGAAGACTTTTCGAAGAATTTAGGCCGAGTCGAGGAAGTCGTGACATTGCAAGATGCCTGTCATCTTGCACATGCTCAGAAAGAGAAAGCTGCACCGAGGNCAATTTTGTCTGCGATACCTGGAGTTCGTTTTGTCGAAATGAAGACACCTGACAGATGTTGTGGGTCCGCTGGTATTTACTCTATNGTCCAGCCGAGNCTGTCGGGTCAAGTCTTAGATTCAAAACTAACCGATATATATTCAGTGGAAGCAGNTGTAGTATGCACCGCTAATCCGGGCTGTACGCTTCAATTAGAGGCGGGTCTCCGTCGTGACTCAAGTTCAATAGAAGTGGTCCATGTGATCGAGATACTGGCCCGATCAATACGGGAATTCAAAGACATTGGCGTTAGTGATTAACTTAAGAAATTTANATTGGAGGATGTATGGAAATAGAAGGAAAAGTNGCGGTAGTAACGGGATCATCTTCGGGAGTAGGGGAGGCNACTGCTGAATTNTTGGCCGAACTGGGTGCCAAAGTGATCGTGAATTATGTTAAAGGTGAGGAGGCAGCAGCTGAGATAGTCAAGAGAATCAGAGACAAAGGTGGTTCAGCACACGCTGTGCAAGCTGATGTGCGAAATGACTCTGATTGCAGAAAACTTATTAANGAGGCAGTGGAGCAGTTTGGGGCTCTCCATATNTTGGTGAACAANGCAGGAATGACTCACTTCATCGATCATGCCGATCTNGAAGCCGTTACTGACGAAGTCTGGGATGACATCCTGGGGGCGAATCTTCGGGGAGTTTTCAATTGCACGAGAGCAGCTGCAGTACATATGCGTGAAGCAGGNGAGGGTGCNGTCGTGAATGTTGCCTCTACTGCCGGTCAGCGGGGTACCGGCTCTTCGATACCTTATGTGGCGTCAAAGGCTGGGGTGATTATGATTACAAAATCACTAGCTAGAGTTCTGGGCCCCGAAATAAGAATTAATACGATAGCTCCGGGATTCATCGAAGGACGTTGGTTGCGACAAGGTCGNGGTGACGACGCGTATGAAGCAGGCAAGAATCATTTGTCAGAGACTGCGCCACTAAAAGGAGTAGCTACTCCAGAGACGTGTGCAGACGCAATAGTGTCGTTAATTGAGAGAAATATTTTTGTGACGGGGCAAACAATCACTGTCGATGGCGGCGCCAGTTTGTGAATGATCTCACAACAAATGACGACCTCCTCAATCTGTTGGAACGAGCTGAATCTGTTCTTGAAACCTCAAATGCGCTCGTTGTCGATTTTCTATTTCGGGGCGCTGGTGTGAGCCGCAAGGCTTCAACCATCCCTGGTGAATTACTGACGGAGATAGATCAGGCTGTCGATAAATTATTGCGGGA